>NZ_KV830861.1:311922-357084 GCF_001836905.1 Rothia sp. HMSC062F03
GGTCTGCTTAAACGCATCTACGAGGCGCGCACCGTCTACTGCTTTGGCACCGGTTACGCTCAGCGCAACGCGGTGCAGGAGTTCGCCAAGTCCATGCAGGCCTGCGGCAAATTCTGCCACGTTATTCCGGCTCGCAACGAGTTCGAGAGCGCCATGAACACCATGACCCAGGACGATGTGGTGATTATCGTGTCGTTCTCGGGCCAGACCGAGAACATGCGCGAGCACATCAAGATGCTGTCGCTGCGCCGTATTCCCATGGTTGCGGTGACCGCGATTGGCGTGAACTACATGTCCTCGCACGCCGAGTACTCCCTGCACTACCAGGCGACCCCCACCCACATCAGCACCCAGCGCAAGCCCTACCACTCGTTCGTGGCTCTCTGGGTGGTGCTGGACTACGTGGTGCGTCGCTACATTGAGTACTCGGAAACCGCGCGCCGAGAATCCCTCAGCAAGCAGGTTGAGGATGCCCTCGACGGAGGCACCGAAACCACCCCGTAGTTGCGGGCGCTCCTGCCCGGAGCCAATTTATTCCCGCTGCCCTGAATCTACCTCCTGAACAGAACCCGAAAGAGACACCTTCGTGACCGCAATCCTGGCGCTGATTGATAACTCCGAGAAGATGCGTAAGTACCTTTTCTGGTACCTCATGATTATTCCGGCCCTCCTCTTCTTGTGGATTGCCGTGGGTGCGGCAAACTCCCAGATGAGCTTCCAGGACGCCATGAAGATTCCCTTCTTTACGGTTGCTTTCATGAACGGATGCTTGAGCCTGCTGCTGGGCGGTACTCTTAAGCTTGCGGGAATCGAGAATGAGCGCACCGAACGAGCCTATGCTCTGTATTTGATTATCTTGCTGGCGGTCATCGGTAACCTGCCCGGCGCGCTCCTGTCCTTCTTCCTCTTCCGTTCCCTGCGCTTCGGTAACCTGGAGGGTGAACTGGCCCCCAGGTACCGCTGGGTCCTGCTGGCGGCCATGGCGTTTTATGTCATGGTGGCTTTGGTGCTCACCGTGGCTAATCTCTCGATGACGCTGGGCTAGGACGCTATCGTAGATTGAAGAACGCCTGAGCGCGAGGACCGCTCACGAAGCACCACCGGATTGCACGCCGTGCATCACACTGACATACAAGGATAGTCGAGACGTGAATCATACTCCTGATTCTGTTCACATGCAGAACACCGACGGAACCCCGAGCGATACCGCCGAGGTGCCCGTCGCATCGGCGACCCCCGAAGAACAGGCGCAGCTTGCCGAAACGACCGAACCCGAGATGAGCATCGCCGAGCTTCCCCCGCACCTGAACCCCGCCCACGAGGACTTCGACCCCTCGGCGGGGCTTGAACGCTGGGCCGAACAGATGGACGTCTACACCGGCCCCGACGCGATGCTTGACTTCAACCAGGTCGACTACGTGCACATAGACCTGTCGGAGGCGAACCCCTCCGGCCTGGCTCAGCTACTTGCCGGACGTAAGACCCGCCTCTCCACCATCCTGCGCGAAAAGTCGCAGCTGGAGGCGGGCATGCGCTCCGCCCGCACCCTGCGCACCAAGATTTACGAGCTTGCCACCGATCACGGTCTGGACTCCGGCTACTTCGTGGCGGGCACCGCATCCTGGCTTTCGCACGACACCCGCGAGGCCACCGCAGCCTACGAGAAGCGCTTCATCGCGCCGATCCTCATGGCGCCGCTGAGCATCACCCCGCACCCGAAGGATGACGACTTCGAGCTGCGCCTGGCCGGCTCCGCGCGCCTGAACCCCGCCATGGTCCGCCAGATCAAGCAGGAGTACGGCATCGACCTGGGCACCATGGACGTGGCCCAGCTGGCGAACTCCATGTCTCGTCTGGATCCGGAGCCGGTCATCGAGCGCATGCGCGCCTCGGCCGGCCGTATCCCGGGCATGACCATCGAGTCGAAGTACTTCATCTCGACCTTTGCCGACCTGAAGGAAAGCCTGGGCGAGCTGCCCCACACCGCCATCACCCCGCTCGTGCGTGACGTGGCGGCGCTGAAGGTGCCCGGCGTGAAGCCGCGCGAGCTGAACGCCCACAACCTGCAGCAGCCCCTGGACCAGCGCGACCCCGCCGAGGAGATGCTCCTGCTCGATGCGGACGCAAACGCCCAGGATATTATCGACACCGCGGTGAGCGGTTTCTCCTTCACCGTGACCGCGGCCCCCGGCACCGAGCCGCTGCGCACCGCCGTGAATATTGCCTCCGCCCTCATCGGCCGCGGCAAATCCGTGCTGGTTGTGGGCGAGAAGCGTTCGACGCTCGCCGAGTTCTCGGCCCTGCTCAAGCGCACCAGCATCGACAGCCTGCGCTACGACCTGCTGGCCGAACACGATTCGGAGGCGCAGCGAGCCGAATTTATCCGCGCCATCGTACGCAACGAAAGTGCCGAGGAGCCGAACTCCGAGGACCTCAACGAGGAACTGTGCGCCACCCGCCAGACCCTCATCGACCACACCCGCGCCCTGCTCACGAAGGACCCGCACTGGCAGATTTCGGTGTACGCCGCCCTGCAGCGTCTGGCCGAGCTGACCGCATCCGAGGACGGCCCGGCCACCCGCGTACGCTTCGACCGCCCCATGCTGGACTCCCTCCTGGAACGCGATCAGGTGCGCGCCGAGCTCGTGCGCCTGGGCGAGATTGACGGATTCGCCGCGTCCTCGCGCACCTCGCCGTGGTACCGCGCCCGCCTAGTCAATGACGAGGAGGCCGCGGAGGCCTACGCCCTGGTCATTACCCTGAAGTCCTCCCTGCTGAATCTGCGCGAGGCCATGAACCGTATGGCCGCCATGCTGGGCCTGCGCCCGGGCCGCACGATTGCCGAGTGGGAGTCGCAGCTGGCGATCCTGATGCGCATTCGCGAGACGCTTAAGCGTTTCCGCGCCGATGTGTACGACCGCCCCGTGACCGATCTGATTGCCGCAACCGCCTCCGGTGCGTGGCGTCGCGAGAACGGCATCGAGATGAGCAGTATGCAGCGCTCCCGCCTGCGTCGCGCGGCGAAGGAGTACATCCTGCCCGGCGTGAACATCGGGGATTTGCACGAACAGCTCAAGATTGTGCAGACCGAACGTGCCGAGTGGATTCGCCATATCGAGGCACCCCGCACCCCGCAGATTCCGCAGAACCTGGATCAGCTGGCCGACGCCCTGAACTCCCTGGTGTCCGAGCTGGCGGGCCTGGGTATCGTGCTTGCCGATACAATCGACGGCACCGACTTTGTGCGCACCGACCTGGACGTTTTGGACGCCCGCCTGGACGCCCTCATGGACGACCGCGTCCTGCTCATGACCCTGCCCGAACGTGACGCGCTCCAGCAGAAGCTTCACGAACGCGGCCTGTCCGAGCTGCTGGATGACCTGTACGCCCGTCAGGTACCGACCGAAGTTGTCGCGGCCGAGCTGGAGCTCGCCTGGTGGCAGTCCGCGCTGGAATACCTGCTGGAACGCCACGAGGGTAAACTGCTGGACGGCGACCGCCTGCGAGACACCGAATCCCGCTTCCGTCGCGCCGACTACGCCCACATGACCAGCGCCCCGGCCCGCCTTCTAGCAAAGGTCGCGCGCGTGTGGACCGACCGCATCGAATCCGAGCACGACCAGGCGGCCTACCTGAAGAGCCAGCTACGCGGCTACGAGTTCGTGCTGGAGGAGCTGCTGACGCACGCGCCCGTCATGGCGCGCACCCTGCTGCCCCTGTGGACCGCCAGCCCCTTCGCCCTGGCCCGCAAGGTGCCGGCCTCGATGCGTTTTGACGCGGCCATCCTGCTGGACTCTGAATCCACCCCGCTGGCGGCCAACCTGCCGGCTATCACCCGCGCCGACCAGGTGATCGCCCTGGGCGACCCGCACTCGGGATACCCCTCGCCGTTCATCGTGTCCGCACCGACCTTCGGAGCGCCGGACCCCGCCGATGAACAGCTGGACAGCACCTTCGACGTGCTCGCCACGGTACTGCCGAACCGCACCCTGGCCATGCTGCACCGCAGCATGGACCCGGTGATTCTCGACTACCTGAACCGCGAGTTCTACGATTCGCAGCTGCACGCCGCCCCGGTGAGCCGCGCCTCCTCGCAGCCGGCCGCAACCCTGACTGTGGAGTACATCGACACTCGCGGCAAGGTGAGCGATAACGCGAACCTTGATTCGCCCGGCGTTGAGGTCGAGCGCGTCACGAACCTGGTGCTGGAGCACGCCTACCGCACCCCCGACCGCTCCCTCGCGGTCGTGACGGCCAGCCCCAAGCATGCTCAGCGCGTGGCCGAATCGGTGCGTCACGCCCTGAACCTGTACCCGCAGCTCGCCCCGTTCTTTGCCGCCGGCGAGGAGTCTTTCCGCGTGGTCGACCTGACACGCGCCGAGACCCTCGAACGCGACACCGTAATCTTCTCGCTGGGTGTGGGACGCGCCCGCCTGGGCCAGGCCTCCTATGACCTGGGTCAGCTCTCCACCGAGCACGGCCGTCAGGGCTTTGTCGTGGCGCTGACTCGCGCCCGCCGGGCCCTGCGTATCGTTTCGTGCATCGACCCGACCGAGCTGGACCCGCAGAAGCTACACCACGGCGCGGTCGACTTCTACCACCTGCTGCGTGAGCACGCGGAGCGCCAGGCCCGCGAAGAGGCCGAGGCGAAGGCACAGCGCGTGCCCGAGACTCTGCCGCGCAATGCCTTCTTGGCTACCGACGAGCAGGAAACCCCCGACCTGGGCGATTGGCTGCTCAACGATCTGGTAGCGCGTTTGCAGGCCCGCGGCGTACGCGTGACGCAGGGTGAGGGTGACATCGCGCTGATTGCGCACGCCCCCGAAAAGCTCGTGGCCGAGCCCGTGCCCGCCCTGGGCGTGGCTCCCGTGGTTTCCTCCGGCCCGAGCGCTCCCGCTGCGATGCCTCTGGTGGCTTGCTCCGACGGCGAGCAGAACTACGCGCGGGCCTCGGTGCGCGAGCGTACGCGCCTGCTACCCGAGCGCCTGAGTCGCACCGGCTGGAACTACATCACGCTGGGCACCCTGGAGGTCTTCTCCGACCCGGACGGCGTGGTGGCGCGCATCCTGCACTACCTGGACATGGACGAGGATGCTGAGGACCGTGGCTAACTATTCGCCCGTGCCCAAACCCCGACGCGGTAACCGCCGGGTGAGCGGGGGCGGAACCGTGGGAGGTGCCGAACCCTGTCTTGCGGGTCTGGACCCGTCGTCGGGGACCCCCGCCGCCGCGGTGCCCGGCGACCGGTCGGCCGCGCCAAAAACTGCCGATTTCGGCGGTGGCTCCGGCAGTAGCTCGCGGAAGAAGCGCACCGCCCACGGCGCCTCGAAGCCCCTCACCCCCGAGGAGAAGGAGCGCCTGGAGTGGATGCGCCAGCAGCGTCCCCCGCACTGGGGTAACAACATCGTCTAGGCTTCGGTGGCATGAGGCCGCGAGCCATCATCCAATACACGCTAGGGCGGCGGGTACCTGTTCGGTACCCGCCGCCCTAGCGTGTTATCGAACGCCGAGCCGGTCGGCGCTATCCATCCATCGCGTTCTGCGGCAGCTGGTTTGAATTCTTATTAGTTTGAGTTCTTATCGGTGCTGTAGAAGCCGGAGCCCTTGAAGGTAATGCCCACGGTGTTGTAGCGCTTGCGCAGGGTCTCCTGACCGCACTGGGGGCAGACGCGCAGGGCATCATCGCTAAAGGACTGGCGCTGTTCAAATACGTGATTGCAATTCTTACACTGGTAAACGTAAACCGGCATAACTTCCTTCGCCCATTGATATTTCGTTGATTACGGTTAATTGCGTGGTTTGAGTGTACCGCTTTTGAATCGTGAGGGGTATTTTGTTTTCTTCCCAAGACTAAAAGTAACGCGGCGTATTCGTTATGAGGGGTTCTGCGCGGTGCGTTCTGCCGGGCGGTAGGTTCCTTCTTCGGTCAGAATAACCGGCAGGATACTGTCCCAGCGGTCGTAGGGGACGGTTTCGTAGATTTCCTCGGCGAAGACGATGCCGAGGGTCTTCTCACGCAGTTGTTCCTCGCTCAGCAGGGGGATGATTCGGTCGTAGTAACCGCCTCCCTGGCCGAGGCGATGCCCGGCCGCATCGTAGGCGAGGGCGGGGATGAGGCGCACATCGGCCTCGACGAATGCCTGTACGTCGCGTTCTTCGCCCTCGGGTTCGGGGATTCCCATGGGGCTGCAGGGGTGGTCAATGGTGGGATCCCACTCAACCCAGGCGAGGGTTCGACGGGGACGGACGACCGGCACGATGATGCGGTGTCCGGCCTCGTGTAGGCGGGTAAGCGCCTCGGTGATGGGAGGTTCCGAGGGGGTGGGCAGGTACGCGGCAACCGTACCGGGGGAGTGCAGACGCTCTCGCACCTCGCGCAGAATATTCTCGGTGAAGAGGTCCCGCACTCGCTGCTGTCCGGCGGGCCCGCGCTCGCTGCGAGCGATGAGGCGTCGGGGACGAATCTGCGAACGGAGGATGTTCTTATCCAGGGAGATATCCTCGGCGCTGGCGCCCGAATCGGAGGTGCTGGTGGCTACTGCGGTGTTGAAGTGCATGGGGGTCCCATCGTCGTTGCGGGGTGAGCGGTGTCTTGGACATGAGGTACAGACTCGCGGCGTAGGCCCCAAATCTCGCGAATGGTGGAGATTTGTGAAGGGGCACACTTCTCTCAGTATAGGACGATTTAAAGAAAGAGCGGCGTGCCGATCTTTTGATATTTTCGGTATCTGCACGAGCCTGTATGCAGTTAATCACGTTAAGGATTTTTCACGTCATAGTTTCATCGATTCGACCTAAGTACTTTACGACTTAGGGTATTCTTGTGGCATGGCTACTGAAATTAAGTCTGTTACTAAGGCGGTTATTCCTGCCGCCGGTTTGGGCACCCGATTCCTGCCCGCCACGAAGGCCACCCCGAAGGAAATGCTCCCCGTCGTTGATCGCCCCGCGATTCAGTACGTGGTGGAGGAAGCTGTCCGCGCCGGCCTGCACGATGTTCTGATGATTACCGGTCGCAACAAGCGCGCTCTTGAGGATCACTTCGATCGCGTTCCCGTTCTGGAGCGTCAGCTCGCCGAGCAGGGTAAGGACGCCCTGCTGGCTTCGGTCCTTGAGACCAACGAGCTTGGCGGCGACCTGCACTACGTGCGCCAGGGTGACCCGAAGGGTCTGGGTCACGCCGTGCTGCGCGCAAAGCGCCACGTGGGTGATGAGGCTTTCGCCGTTCTGCTCGGTGACGACCTGATTGATGAGAAGGAAGACCTGCTCTCCCGCATGGTGGAGGTCCAGGAGCGTACCGGCGGTTCCGTCGTTGCTCTGATGGAGGTTCCCCGCGAGGCAATCTCGGCTTATGGCGCTGCCGCTATCGAGACCGTTGAAGGCGAAGACGGCTTTGTTAAGATCACCGGTCTGGTAGAGAAGCCCGCCGCTGACGAGGCCCCCTCGAACTACGCGGTGATTGGCCGTTACGTTCTGAGCCCGAAGGTGTTCGAGGTTCTGGAGGACACCGCTCCGGGCCGCGGCAACGAGATTCAGCTGACCGACGCCCTGCAGACCCTGGCTCAGGGTGAGGGCGAAGGCGAAGGTGTCTACGGCGTGGTCTTCTCCGGCCGCCGTTTCGACACCGGTGACAAGCTCTCCTACCTGAAGGCAAACGTTATTCTTGCTGCTGAGCGTCCCGAGTTCGGCGACGACCTGCGCGCATGGCTGAAGGACTTTGTCGCAGAGAACTGCTAAGGCCGTTCTTTCGTAACACCACCCCGGTTACGGGGTATCAATCACCTGATACGCTGAGGGAGGCGTTCCTTGTCGGCTTGCCGAGCGGGGGCGCCTTCCTCAATTTATTTGGTCGTTCCGTCTTTTGGGGAGACGGAGTGACTAATATGCGTGCGATATTACGCATAACGTTGTGTATGCCGTCCGGGGTATATGCGCTCATCCATCCCATTTTTACCTTTTATGGAAAGAAATGGGAATATAAGGGTATGATTAAAGTCTAGGGATTTAGGGACGATAGAGGGCGACCTAACATGACGTTGTTGAACACCTCGGGTGTATTGGTAATTCTGACCGTGATTTTGCTGCTGTGGTTTGTACCCAGGAGCCTGCGTCGCGCGCCCGCCGGCCACACGGTTGAGCCCGAACGACCCCTAATTAGCGCCGAACGCACCGCTGAGGACATTCTTGCCTCCGCCGGCGTGCTGCTAAACGAATCGGAAGCCTACCAGTCTTCTGACCACGCCGTGGCGCCGGGTACCTCCCTGCCCTCTTCTGCTCTTCCGCGTTCCTCTTCCTCCTCGCACGCGGTGGGGGACGGCGCGGCACCGCAGACAGCGTCCATTTCGCAGGTTCGCGATTCCTCCCCGGTGACCCCGTATACGGATGAGATTCCCGTGGTGGAAGAGCCCAAGCAGTCCCTGCTCTCCTCCCTCGATACTTCAACCCCCTCTGGTGTGGCCTACCTGGTCGCCGCCGGGGCTGGCGTTGCCGCAGTGCTGTGCCTGCTTCTGGCCCTCTTTGGTCTGTTCTCCTGGGCATGGTTCGTGATTTTCGCCGTGCTGGGTGGTCTGGCCTGGGCCGCGGGCCGCTTTGGTCTGGCAGATACCTTGAGTCAGCGTCTCGCTCACCGCGAGGGCGACGATGACGAAGACGAGCGCTCCGAGGTCGACTTCGATGATGAGCAGCTTGACCGTGAAGCCGAAGAGCCCGCTTCGGCTGCTGAGGCTCGCCCCGCGCCGGTTCCCGCCCCCAAGGCTCCCGTCGCACAGCCCGTCCGTCGTGAGGGTTCCTCTGAGGCTTCGTCCCCGAAGACCCCGGTTCCCGCGGCTGAGCATCGTGACGCCGACCCCCGCACGCCCGAGCCCCGAGTGCATGAGCCCCGAGTGCATGAGCCCCGTGCCGCTGAGAGTGTCGACTCTGCACAGGATGCGCCGGCCCACCGCCGAGCAGAAGGCCGCCCCGCGGCTTCGCGCCACGCACAGCATCCGCAGCGCCGCCCCCAGCGCCCGAGCCGATTCCAGCCCATCCGCCGCGGTAGCGTTCTCTTCGACCAGGAGAGCGGTAGCGGGGCGAACTCTCAGCCAGCACCTCGAGCTGCTGAACCTCAGTCTTCGGCCGAGCGAGCAGTAGCGGCTCAGCACACGCAGCCCGTGCAATCCGCTCAGCCCCACCCCGCGCAGCAGGTTCCGCAGGCGGCGCCTCAGCAGACGGCCTCTCAGCAGGCCCCGCGCGTTGCTCCCCGGGCCGAAGCCACGGAGCAGCCGGCTGTGCACCAGGCTGCCCCCGCTCGCGAGCCCGCGCCGCGTGTGCCGACCGATTTCTCCGCCCCTCGCCTTGCCGGCACTTCACAGGAGCGCCCAGCGGCTCAGCAGGCTCCGCAGGCGGCGCACCCGAACCAGTCGAATCAGGGTCAGCCGCGTCCGGCCCTGCGCGACGGTTCCCCGGTGCGTCAGGCGCCTCAGCAGGCCCCCGCACCGATTCCGGAGGAGATTCCCCTGCCGGACGTTCTGGACGATTCTGAGTTCGACGCCCTGGATATCGCCTCGTTGAACAACCCCGCAACCCAGCCTGGTTCGTCGCTCGGCGTATCCCGTCGCGCGGGAAGCCGTCATCCCGGTGGTGGTTCCTCATTTGAGGCGGTCAGCAACACCTGGAACCCCGTGCAGCTGCCCAAGCCTCTGAGCGCCCTGCACCGCGAGAACGACGAGAAGAACTCCAAGAAGTAGCTGGGCAGGCACCTGAGGGCTACCGCCGGTTGCGTGCATTGCCTAGAAGCTCCCATGAACGAATGTCCCGAAGGATAGAGTCCTTCGGGACATTCTGCGTATTCGGTGGTGTATCACCGTGATTATTTGTCGGGGGAGTAGCAGAGACAAAAAGAAAGGGAGCCCCGTCAATGGGGCTCCCTTTCCAGCATCACACACAGGAAGAAAGTCTTCTAGACCGATCGGGGAGGCCTTCCCACAAGGCCAGCCCCATTCGGTAATAAAAATATAACCTAATTCGAGAGGGTACACAAACTGAAAATAGCGACGGTCTGTCACTAAACTAAGGTTGCCCTAAATAAAATCCGCGCCATTGCTGGGAAGAGCGGAGCATCGAGGGTGCATAAAAATCTTTAAAAAAATTTTCGGGAGGCCGCTCGAAGCTCGTTGGGCCATATCAGAAAGGTATACACCGTCGGAAAACGTTGCTCGCCGAATCGCCCTTGGGTACTCGTCTGAGCTTCGCGAGGCTCATCCCCGATGCGTGTCACGGAATAGGCATATTCGCGCTCGGGGAGGACTGGCGAATCTGTTCGTGAGAGAATAGCCGGGTGAAAGAATGGATTAACTCTCTGCCGATTGAGGTTGCCCTACTCTTCATGTGGATTGTGGGAATTGTTCGCACCAGCCTGGTCTACTGGGTGGCGGCCCTGGCCGCGAAGGGGAGCGCGCGCCTCCACCGCATCCGCGAGGCAATGGAACGTCCCCTCTACCGCAAGGCCCGCGCCTTCATTAACCGATGGGGCGTTATCGCCGTGCCCCTGTGCTTTCTGACCGTGGGTTTTCAGACCGCAGTCATCGTCACCACCGGCTTTACCCGCATGCCCCTACGCCGCTGGATTCCCGCAATGCTGGTTGGCACCCTCATGTGGGCCGGCATCTACACCACGATTGGTTTTGCCATTCTCGCCGCCCTGGGCCTGGAACCCTGGATGTTCCCCGTGGCCCTGGCCTTTGTGGTGGCCGGAGCGGTCGTCATCTCTGCGGTGCGCGAGAAGCGCCTAGACCGCGAAGGTGCGGCCGAGGATCTCGACGACACCGACGCTTAGCCTCGGGCCCTCACCCAGCGCGACTAGTTTCGACGGACGAATGTGTTAGCGTGGAGGGATGAGTTCAACCGACACCTCCACCGCAGGCACCCCCGAGCAGCCTCCCGCAGCTCCCGCAGGGCACCGCGAGAATCACGCAGAGCAGACGGCCCCCCTTGAGGCGGCCAGCGCCGAAGCGCCCTCCGAGGCTCCCACCCGCGTGTACCTGCACCCCGAGCAGCTGGCCACGATTCAGACTCCGGAGGCTCTACCCGTGCCGGTTCTGCAGCGCTCGGCCCTGCGCGTGAGCTACGTGCCCGGCATTATGCCCGGCAAGTGGTTCAACCGCTGGCACGAACGCTACGGCGACCGCGTGCCCCTGGCCGAGGTGCCCGTGCGCGAGGCGCGCGGACTGGACTCCCTTCACCAGAACCTGCAGCTGATCGACCCGGAGTCTGCGGAAGGCTCCGAAACGGCAAGCCCCGCAGAAAACGCAGAGCCCGCACCTATCGAGCGAGTGGAAGTTCCCGAGAACCCCTTCGCCCACATGAGCATCCTGCGCCCCTACCGCGAGCCGGCCAGCACCGACGGCGAGAAGTACCACAGCATCCGCCTTTACGAGGAGCTGCCCGTGGTTATCCTGCCGACGGATCACGTTCTCACCGTGCTCGACGAGGTGCCCGTGGCCGAGCTGGCCGAGGAGTTCCTGCTTCAGCCCGCCTCCGATATTCCCGCCTACGAGGAGGTTTCCCGCTCCTGGCGTGAAAGCTCCGGCCGCATTGTGCCCGAGGGGTTGAACGACCAGGAGACTATCGATTTGGTGGCCGCCGGCGTGGGCCTGTACATCGTGCCCATGTCCATCGCGCGTTTCTACCACCGCAAGGACCTCACCTACCGCCCTGTGCCCGATCTGGACACCTACCCGGTGCACCTGGTCTGGCCGCGCGCGCCCAAGGGGGAGCCGCGCCCCGAGGAGCTCGAGGCTCTCCTGCAGGACTTTATCGGCATCGTACGCGGGCGTACTGCCAGCAGTGATCGCGGCACCGAAACTCGCCAGGCACGCGCCGAACGCGTGGCCGCGGAAAAGGCCAAGGCCAAGGCAAAGGCCCGCGCCGCTAACGCACGCCGCGAGGCACGCGATAAGAAGCGCGCCAACGCCAAGAAAAACGGCAACGCCCGACAGACCTCCAAGGCGGCCTCAGCGCGCCGGGGTAAGAAGCGCTAGGCGGTAAAATCGAACCATGGCATTATCAATGGAAACCCGACCCGCGGCCTACGCGGTCATCATCGAGCAGGGTAAGCTGCTCATGACCCACTGGGTGCCCGAAGACCGGAACCTCAGCCCCCTCTGGTCGCTGCCCGGCGGCGGCATGGAACCGGGCGAGCAGGCCGACGAAACGGCGCTGCGCGAGACCCTCGAAGAGACCGGATACAGCGTCGCTATTGAGGACATCCTGGGCGTGCATGCCGGTCACTTCCCCGTGCGCTCGGCTCAGGCTCAAAAAGACCCGGAGGCGCTACCCTTCTGCGCCCTGCGGGTGGTTTTCCGTGCTCACATCGTCACCGGCGAACTGCGCCACGAGGTGAACGGCTCCTCCGACACCGCGCGCTGGGTGCCCATCGCCGAGCTCGATACGATTCGCTACGGCACGCTCATCGACGAGGTGGCCTCCATGATGGGGTACACCAACGCCGCAAGCTGGGCCCGAGAATACCGCGAATTTCTCGCCGATGAGAACGCCAGGAAGCTCACCTCATGACCCGCCGCACCCTAACCCGCCGCGCCCTGCTGGGCTCCGCGGCGCTTGCCCCGCTACTGGCCGCATGCGCTACCCACGACGCGATGCCGCAGGTCGACCCCTCCGCTCCCACCTACGGCACCCTGCGCATCGGCTACGGTGCCCTGCGCGAAATGCACGCCGTGGCCCACGTGTATGCTCAGGCCCTGCGAAGGGTCGGCTACACCGTCGAATTGGTTGAAACGGGCCACAGCCGCAGCCTGGCCCTGCGCGCCCTCCTCGCGCCCTCGGGACGCCAGGAAAGCACCGGAACCGAATCGACCACCCCCGAGGTGAGCGAGGCCGAAGCCACCGCCGCCTACGAGGCGCTACCCGTGGACCGCGGGGCCGCCTCCGTCGAAGCCCAGGATGTTGACCCGCTGGATATCGTCATCGACTACAGCGGCGACCTGCTGCTCTACCTGACCGATGATGGCAAGCTCAGCCCCGCCGCCGTACAGAACGAGCGCGTGGCGGCCTCGGTGACCGCCTCCGCGGCCGCCGCCGGCGTGACCCTGCCCCCGGCTCCTACGCAGAGCCCCACCCCGAGCGATACGGCCTCCGGCACCGCAAGCCCTTCCGCGGATTCCTCGGCCGACCCGACGGCCAGCGCCTCCGCGACCCGTTCGGCGGATCCCATCAATCTGCGCGCCATGACCACCACCGACATGACCAACGCCATCTCGCGCATCCTACCCGAGGGGCTGAACCTGCTGAACGGTGCCAACGCCACCAACAAGGATGTGCTGGTCACCACCCGCGCCGTCAGCGCCCGCTACAAGCTCACCTCGCTGGTCGGCCTGCGCGATGTGCAATCCACCCTGGGCTTCTCCATTCCCGATAGCTACTCGGTCGGGACCTACGGCATTGAGTCGTTGCGCAGCCTCTACCGCTTCACGGCCCGCGCCGTCACGCAGCAGAATGACCCCGCCGAGCGCGTGCGTGCCCTCACCGACGACAGCGTGCAGGTGACCCTGCTGCACAGCGTGAACCCGGCCATCGACGACAACCGCCTGGTCGTGCTGGAGGACCCCTCCAATGCCATGTTGCAACAACAATTGGTGCCGATTATTCGTCGCACCCTGCCAGATAGCGCTCGCAACGCGGTTAACCGCGTATCATCTACATTAGACACGGGTAACCTCTCGTTCCTGCTGCAGCTCACCAGCGGATCCAACCCCATCGCCGATGACGACGCAGCGCAATTCATTTTGGATCACCCTAGAAAGTAAATCATCATGACGAAGTACCGCCAGTCCTCCCGACTGAACAACGTCCACTACGATATTCGCGGACCGATTCTGGATGAGGCGAACCGCATGGAAGCGATGGGCTACCGCATCCTTAAGCTGAACATCGGTAACCCCGCCCCCTTCGGTTTTGAGGCGCCGGACGCGATCATGATGGATATTATTCGTCACCTGCCCGAAACCCAGGGCTACTCCGATTCCCACGGCCTGTACTCCGCACGTACCGCCATTGTGCAGCACTACCAGAACCACGGCATCATGAACCTGGACACCGAGTCTATCTACTTGGGTAACGGTGTGTCTGAGCTAATCCCGATGACCCTGCAGGCACTATGCGAGACCGGCGACGAAATCCTGGTCCCCATGCCCGACTACCCGCTGTGGACCGCATCCACCGCGCTGGTCGGCGGCAAGCCCGTGCACTACCTCTGCGATGAGGAAAACAACTGGTACCCGGACATCGAAGACATTAAGTCGAAGATTACCGAGCGCACCAAGGGCATCGTGGTGATTAACCCGAATAACCCGACCGGTGCCGTCTACCCGCGCTCGATTCTGAAGCAGATCGTGGATGTGGCACGCGAGCACGGTCTGGTCGTGTTCTCCGACGAGATTTACGAAAAGATTACCTACGATGGTGCTGAAGCCATCAACATGGCAACCCTCACCGGCGACGACGTGCTCTGCCTGACCTTCTCCGGCCTGTCTAAGGCCTACCGCGTGTGCGGTTACCGTGCGGGTTGGGTCGCAATCACCGGCCCGAAGAAGGACGCCGCAAGCTACCTTGAGGGCATCCACCTGCTCGCCTCCATGCGCCTGTGCTCCAACGTCCCGGCACAGCACGCAATCCAGACAGCGCTGGGCGGCTACCAGTCCATCAACGAGCTGATTGCTCCTGGCGGCCGCCTGTACGAGCAGCGCACCCTGGCCCACAAGATGCTCAACGAGATTGACGGCATCAGCTGCACCCCCGCCGACGGTGCGCTGTACCTGTTCCCGAAGATTGATATTGAGCGCTTCGACATTACCGATGACGAGCAGTTCGCTCTCGACCTGCTCAAGAGCCAGAAGATTCTCTTCAGCCACGGCCGCGCCTTCAACTGGAAGGATCCCGACCACTTCCGCCTGGTGTACCTGCCCGATACGCAGACCCTCACCAGCGCCCTGGAGCGTCTGGGTAACTTCATGGCCGACTACAAGCAGAAGCACTAGCGAGGGATATCTCGCCGGCCGCTTAGCGAACCCTACCGGAATATAAACGGCCTGCCCCGCAGCTCTGATGAGCTGCGGGGCAGGCCGTTTATAGTTAGTCGCTATAGCTAGCCGGACAAGCCGGGGAGGGGCACGCTAGTTGGCCGTGGGTTCCTGACCGCCCTGCTCGCCGCGCACCGCGTTCAGGCGCTCCTGCGCGCCCTTCAGCCACGCCTCGCAGCGGGCGGCCAGGGCCTCGCCGCGTTCCCACAGGGCAATAGAGGTTTCCAGGTCGCTGGTGCCGGACTCCAGCTGACGCACGACCTGCTCCAGTTCGGCGCGGGCCTGCTCGTAGCCGAGGGTTTCGACGGGTGCGCCCAGCTCGGCGCTGTTGAAGCTAATGTTCTCGCTCATTGAGGAACCTTTCAGGGGTAAAAACTGGGGGTGAAGCTTAGGGGTATCGAGGTTTAGGAGATGTTCGAGGGATCCGTAGAAGTCACGGCCGCCTGTGCCGAACCGGTCGCCGCGCGCACCGTAATCTGCTCGCCCTCGTGCAGCACCGAGGCGTCACGCACAATAGCGCCCGCAGAATTCTGAACGATGGAATAGCCGCGGCTGAGGGTCTGGGCAGGGGAGAGGGACCGCACGCGCGCAATCGTGTGTTCCAACGTTCCCGACTCTCGCTCGATGCGGTGCTCGGTGGCCCGCAGGGCGCGTTCGCGCAGGCGATTCACCTCGTCGGCACGCATAAGCAGCGCCGAATCGGGATGG
This sequence comes from Rothia sp. HMSC062F03, assembly GCF_001836905.1. Taxonomy (NCBI): domain Bacteria; kingdom Bacillati; phylum Actinomycetota; class Actinomycetes; order Micrococcales; family Micrococcaceae; genus Rothia; species Rothia sp. HMSC062F03. The sequence continues at coordinate 327,705 of NZ_KV830861.1, forward strand.
GTGAACACCGGGCGGCTACGCAGCTGGGCAATGTAGTTCATCTGCATGCCCACGTAGCCGAGCACCGCACGGTCCAGGCGGGCACGAGCCTCGGTGATGCGGGCGGTTTCCTCCGAAATATCGGGCACAATGCGCTTACCCGCATCGGTGGGGGTGGAGGCGCGCAAATCGGCCACCGCATCGAGGATGGGGGAGTCCGCCTCGTGGCCAATCGCCGAGACCACCGGGGTGACGGCGGCCGCGACGGCTCGGATGAGGGATTCCTCGGAGAAGGGGAGCAGATCCTCGAAGGAGCCGCCGCCTCGGGCGATGACGATGACGTCCACCTCGGGGTGGGCATCCAGCTCCGCGAGCGCGGCGATGACCTCCTGAGCCGCGCCCTCACCCTGCACGCGGGTGTTGCGCACCTCGAAGGACACGCCGGGCCAGCGCAGGGAGGCGTTGCGGATAACGTCCTTCTCAGCATCGGAGTCGCGACCGGTAATCAGGCCCACGCGGTTGGGAAGCATGGGCAGCGGCTTCTTGCGGGCGTCGGCGAATAGCCCCTCGGCGGCAAGCTGCTCACGCAGACGCTGTAGCTGCTCGTGCAGGTTGCCGGTGCCGACCGCGTACACTTCCTTGCCGATGAGGGAGAGCTTGCCGTTCTTCCACAGGCTCGGCTTGGCGCGGGTAACGATGCGCGAGCCCACGGTCACGTCGGCGGCGAGGCCGCTACCGGCGCGGCCGAAGAGCGCGAGGGTGAAGGAAAAATCCTCCTGAACGTCCTTGAGCTCCATGAAGACGTTGCCTCCGCGGCCGTTGAGCGAGGCGACCTGCGCCTCAACCCACAGCTCGGGAACCTTGTCCACATAGTTTTTGAGGTTCTGCGCGAGCAAAGCCAGCGGCCAGGGGTTGGTGGCGGTGGTTTCCTGCGATTTCGCGGGAAGCTGCCGCTCGTGCACGGGCGGCACCACGAGCGTCGGCCGTGCTGCGGAGGGGTTGTAGAAGTTCATGTTCCTATTGTCGCCGATACGCCGAATTTCTGCCCGCCGAATGGTGACGGGCTCCGGGCGAGCGGAACGGGGAGCGGACGAATCCCTCAGCTGATGGCACATTCTCATCGAGTCGCCTCGTGACCTTAAGGTTGAGGCGGTACGCTAGGCTCATGCGTTCACCAGATCATCACAACGCCACCCGCAACCTGGACGAGGAAGAGACCTCGCTCCTGCAGCCCACGCGCGCGATGCCGGCATCGGGCTATCCGGCCGACGGTTTACCGAGCCCCGCCGCACAGTCCGCGGCGGCCCCTCCCGCGCACGCACCCGTCGCGGCGGGTTTGCGTACGGTTATCGCCCTCGTGCTGAGCCTGCTCTCGGTGCTGTGCGCCCTGGGCGCCACGGGCGGTGCCTGGGTGAGGGCAAATATCGCCTCCGAGACCGGCTTTTCGGAGATTTCAGCGAACCTGGCCAGCGACCAGCAGTTGGCCACCCGCATCGCTGACGGCGCGGTCGAAGACCTCATGAAGAGCGAAGCTATGACAACCTTCCTCGACGGAACCAAAGCAAGCGGCCTATACTCCATTCTGGTGAAGCCCACCGAAGACGGGATCCGCTCCATGCTCAACCGCGCCGCCGGTGAGCTCTCAAAAACTGATGAATACCGAAGCCTCTGGCGCGATATTGCGGAAGAGACTCGGCGGTACAACCTGAACCACGACGGGCCCGCCGTCATCGTGCTCACGCCCTTCTACCGGGCCCTGGACGAGAAGGTCGGCTCGATCGGCCCCTTCGACCCGGACCTGACGAAGCTCGGCCCCGAAACCCTGAACATTGACAGGGTCCGGGACGGCGCGGCCCAGGGGAGCGCAACGCAGGATAGCGATTGGGTGGTCCACTCGGCGATTAAACGCGTCGCCGCAATTGGGCAGGCCACCGGAACCCTGATTGTTCTGGCGGCAATTCTGCTCTTCGTGGCCGTCCTGGTTGCGCCTCGCCGCCGCGTGCTGGTGCCGGTCGCCTCCGCCCTGCTGTACGCCCTGGCTTGCTGGGGCGCCGCCTCCTGGCTGGGCGCCCAGACCCCCGCCTCCCTGGGGATCACCAGCCGTAGCGCCGCCGGAACCGCGTTTATCGACGGGGCGTGGAACGTAACCCGACCCTTGGCAACATCCCACCTGGGAGCTGCGGCAAGCTACGGTCTCGCCGCGGCGGTCATCCTGCTACTGGTGGGGATTCTCGTGCACCTGGTCCACCTGGGCCGCACCACTGCGAGCGATGCCACAGTCATCACACACTAGAAGTCCGAATAACCTAGGATAGTAACCATGTCCACTGAAACTATTGCCCTGGGCCTGCCGCCCGTTCCTCGCGAACGTCGCAGCCGCGCCGACATCGAAGCCGCCGCGCCCGTGAACGGCGAGAAGAAAGTCCTGCTGGCCACTCCCCGTGGTTACTGCGCCGGCGTTGACCGCGCCGTGATTGCCGTTGAGAAGGCGCTGGAGCACTACGGCGCGCCCGTGTACGTGCGCAAGCAGATTGTGCACAACCGCCACGTGGTGGAGACCCTCGAGAAGCAGGGCGCCATTTTCGTGGATGAGGTGGACGAGGTTCCCGAAGGTTCCGTGACCGTTTTCTCCGCCCACGGCGTGTCCCCCGCGGTGGTTTCTGCTGCCGGCGAGCGCTCGCTGAACACGATTGATGCGACCTGCCCGCTGGTGAACAAGGTGCACCGCGAGGCTGTGCGCTTCGCCAAGCAGGACTACGACATTCTGCTCATCGGCCACACCGGCCACGAAGAGGTCGAGGGTACCGCCGGTGAGGCGCCCGAGCACATCCAGATTGTGAACTCGCCCGATGAGGTGGATCAGGTGACCGTCCGAGACCCCGAGAAGGTCGTGTGGATTTCCCAGACCACCCTGTCTGTGGATGAGACCCTGGAGACCGTGGCGCGTCTGCGTGAGCGTTTCCCCTCGCTGCAGGATCCGCCCTCGGATGATATCTGCTACGCAACCTCCAACCGCCAGGGCGCTATCAAGGAAATCGCTCCGCGCGCCGACCTGGTGATCGTGGTGGGTTCGGCGAACTCCTCGAACTCCGTGCGCCTGAAGGAAGTAGCACTCGAATACGGCGCCAAGCGTGCCGAGCGTGTGGACTTCGCACACCAGGTGGACGAGTCCTGGTTTGAGGGTGTGGCAACCGTGGGCCTGACCTCCGGCGCGTCGGTGCCCGAGGTTCTGGTTCAGGAGGTGCTGGCTCTGCTCGCCGAGTACGGCTACAGCACCATCGAAGAGGTGGAGACCGCGAAGGAAGATATTCTCTTCTCCCTGCCGAAGGAGCTGCGTTCCGCCCTGAAGAACGACGAGAACGTGGGCCGCCAGCTCGGTGGCCGCGGCGCTAAGCCCACTCGTTAAAGGCTTGCTCAAGAGCTTATAGATCCCCGTATCTTCTCCCGTTTGGGATTGGATACGGGGATTTTTGTATCTGCTGCGCGGGTAGGGGTGTTTGCGCAGCTTCGCGGTCACGCTACGCGGGGGAGTGCCCCCTCTGCGGCGCTGGGGCGCCTTGAGGACGGAGCCCCCGCTTCGCGTGACCGCCTCCGCTGCTGGGGTAGTGCCCCCTCTGCGGCGCCCCAACAACGATTGGCACAGGCGCCTTGAGGACGGAGCCCCCGCTCCGCGTAACCGGCACCTCCGCCGCAGGCAGTGCCCCCTCTGCGGCGCTGGGGCGCCTTGAGGACGGAGCCCCCGCTTCGCGTGACCGCCTCCGCTGCCGCCTCGTTGCCCAGGGCCTATTACCCCGGAAATTACCGCGTCATAACAGCCCCTCCGCGAACTCATGACATTTGTCATGTGCAGGTCATGACACTCTGTACCGCAGCGGCGCGAAAACCGGCGGTGTAATAGAAACATGAACACCGCAGCACTTCAGAACAGCAAGCCCAACACCGCAGAAACCGTTATTTCCGCCCGCTCCCTCCGCCAGGTTTTCTCCACCCGCGCGGCAGGCACCGTAGTCGCCGTCAACTCGATTGACCTGACCGTCAAGCGCGGCGAAATCATCGCACTGCTCGGCCCCAACGGCGCAGGCAAGACCACTCTCATCGACATGATCCTCGGTCTGGCCCAGCCCAGCGGCGGACAGCTGAGCGTCTTCGGCCGCAACGCCTCCGAGGCAGCACGCGCCGGTCTACTCGGTGCGGTTCAGCAGACCGGTGGTCTGCTCAAGGACCTGACGATTCGCGCTACGGTCGAGATGATTGCGGCGCTGTACCCCAAGCCCATTGACGTGGATGAGGTACTCGCCGGCGCCGATCTGACCGATATCGCTAAGCGTAAGGTCGGCAAGTGCTCGGGCGGTCAGCAGCAGCGTCTGCGTTACGCCCTGGCGACCATGCACTCGCCGGAACTGCTGATCCTGGACGAGCCGACCGCCGGCATGGACGTGAATGCGCGCCGCACCTTCTGGGAGCGTATGGAAGCCATCGCAGAACGTGGAACGACCATTCTTTTTGCGACGCACTACCTGGAAGAAGCACAGAACTTCGCCCAGCGCATCGTGCTCATGGCCTCCGGCTCCATCATCGCTGACGGCTCCTCCGATGAGATTCGCGCCCTGACCGGCCACCGCCACCTTTCCTTCCTCGCACCCGCGCCCATCACCGACCTGGATGTGCCGGTCGAGGTGACCGAAGAGTCCGGAGGGTACCGCCACCGCATCTCCGTGCTGGAGATTGAGCAGGTACTGCGCACTCTGCTGAACAACTACAGCATCAGCGACCTGGAGGTCACCAAGCCCTCCCTGGACGAGTCCTTCACCCTGCTGACCGAGCAGGCCGCCGCCTCCAAGGCATCCGACGCCTAAACATTCAGACTGCCTAAACACCACACCATCTAAACGCTACGCCGCCGTTACACACCTCAAGGAAAATATCATGCTCCGCTACGCACTCTACGACATCCGCGCTTCTATTCTCTCGACCGACCGTTTCTTCTTCGGCGTGGCACTGCCCATCGTCTTCTTCCTGCTCTTTGGCGCGATGCAGGACTACTCCTCCCAGCCGATGGGTGACGGCAACGTAGCAGCGTACGTCATGATTGGCATGGCGCTGTACGGCGCCGTGCAGAACACCGTGGCGATTAGCGGTAGCACCGTCACCGAGCTCTCCAGCGGCTGGAACCGCCAGCTGGCGCTGACCCCGCTGACTACCGGCAAGTACCTGGGCGCGAAGGCGCTGACCGCCCTGGTGATTTCTGCGGTGCCGGTGATTGCGGTGAACATTGTGGGCATGTTCACCGGTGTCGAGATCCCTGTGAACCAGCAGCTTGCCGCTGGCGCGCTGACGGTGCTGTGCGGTCTGGTGTTCGCCTTCTACGGCATCATGATGGGTCTGCTGATTCGTAACGAGAACGCCGTGTCCATTGCGAACGGTCTGCTGGTGATTATGAGCTTCTTCGGTACCGTGTTCTCCCCGCTGAGCACCGACCTGCTGAAGTACGCCCGCTTCACCCCGCTGTACGGTGCCGCTGAGATTGCCCGCTACCCCTTCAGCGCAGGTCAGACCATTATTCTGGGTGGTGAGGACTGGTTCGTGACCGAGCCGCTCTGGTACGCAGTGGTGAGCCTGGTTGTGTGGGCGGCTATCTTCCTGGGTGTTTCTGCCCTGCTGATGCGCCGCGCAACCCGCCGCTAAACGCTTCTTCCCGCCGCAGTCTCAAGGGTTCCGTAGTATCAGGGCTCCCGAGGCTGCGGCGGAAGCCGTATCCACTCACACTGCTCCTACTAACACTGCCGCTACTGACACCGCCGCACCGGTGGTATCTGCACCCCTGGCACCTGGACCCCTGGCACCCACACGTTAGGCTAGAACCATGACCGAAACCCACACCCACCCGCAAAACACTGACCAGGCCCGCGCCGTGAGCGAACACCCCCACGCAGAGAACGAGGCGGCACCCTCCGCCGCGCAGCGCACTCTGGGTAAGAACCGCTTCCGCTTCCTCTACCGCGAACGCCGCGGCAGCGTGAACTGGCTGGCGCTGGGCTTCAGCGCCCCGTGGCTGGTGTTTCTGCTCATGCCGCTGGATAGCTTCCTCACCGCCCCGGGGCTGGCGCATGTGCGCTGGACCGGTGTGGCGCTGGTGGCGCTGTTCGCGGTGGTGAACTGCTCAGCGTACGCGGTGCCGTGGCTGGTGCCGGTCGCCTCCACAACGCGCCGAAGCGTCATCTGGACCATGCTGATGGCACTGCCCGTGGCTGGCCTGACGGTACTGCAGGTGGAATCGGCATATATGGTGTTCCTGTCGTTCAGCATGTACTTTGTGGCGTTCTGGGTTTTTGGCACAATCGCCCCGTACCGCCTGCGCTTGGGTGTAGCGGCGACGATTGCCGTGGCCTGCTGGCTAATTTTTATGGTGGGCACCGGCTTTGATGTCAGCGCACACGGCGGTATCGCTCTCTTTATTGGTGCGCCGATGGCAGGCATGCTGGGCTTCTCCTACCTGATTGAGCTCGGCGAACGTGCGGACGTAGCGCGTGCATCCCTGGCGCTCTCCGAGGAACGTGAAGAGATTGCCCGCGACGTGCACGACGTGCTGGGCCACTCCCTGACTGTCATCACCCTCAAAGCGGAGCTGGCGCAGCGCCTGCTGGAGATTGACCCCGCCCGCGCCGGCGCCGAAATGGAGGCGATCGCGCAGCTGTCCCGCGCATCCCTGGCGGAGGTTCGTTCAACCGTGACGCGCCTGCGCGTGCCCGACTTCTCGGGTGAGATTGAGGGTGCGGGTCGTGCCCTGCAGACCGCCGGTATTCGCGCCGAACTGCCGGAGGCGCAGAGCGCGCTCGCGGTGGCCGGTGTGAACGCGAAGCTGTTCTCCTGGGTTCTGCGTGAGGCGGTCACGAATATGGTGCGCCACTCGGGCGCGAACACGGCGCGGGTGCGTTTGAGCGCAACCGGCCTGGACATCCTCGATAACGGCGTGGGTGTGGGCGATGCGCGCGGTAACGGCCTGACGGGTATGGCTCAGCGTGTGGCGGCGTCCGGCGGTAGCGTGGTGATCGAGGCGGCGCCCGAGCAGTGGCTGGCGGAGAACCCTGGCGGTGGGGTGGGTACGCGCATCCGTGTGAGCATGGACGGCGACACCTCACTGCTGTAAATAGGGTGCTGTAGATTGTGGAACTTGGCGCCGCGCCCTGGACGGGGGAGCTACCCGCCCCTGTATGGTGGTGGTAGACAACCTCACGCGGTTGTTCCGCCCGCCGTTATCACCCCGTCTTCGCCCTTTGGGAGGTTCCCATGATTCGTGTTCTGCTCGCTGACGATCAGCAGCTCATCCGTGAGGCTCTTGCCGCTCTGCTGGGTCTGGAGGTTGACCTGGAGATTGTGGGTCAGGTCGGTAGCGGTGACGAGGTGTTGGGCGCTGTCGCTCTGTTGAAGCCGGATGTGGTGCTGCTGGATGTGCAGATGCCCGGCACCCTGCTGACCGACGGCATTGAGGCGGCCGCCGCGATTCGCGACGCGGGCGCGCTGAGCGAGTCGGGTGAGCCGGTGCGTACGCTGATTGTGACGACGTTTGGCCGCCCGGGCTATGTGCGCCGTGCCCTGGAGGCTGGCGCGAGTGGTTTCGTGGTGAAGGATACGGGCGCTCGCCAGTTGGCGGAGGCGATTCGTCGTGTGCATGCGGGGTTGCGTGTGGTGGATCCGTCGTTGGCGGCGGATTCTTTGGTGACGGGTGCTTCTCCGTTGACGGAGCGTGAGGCGCAGGTGCTGCGTGAGGCGGCGTCGGGTGGTACGGCTCAGCAGATTGCGTCGGCGTTGTTTTTGTCGGCGGGTACGGTGCGTAATTATTTGTCGGCGGCGATGGCGAAGACGGGCGCGTCGACTCGTCAGGATGCGGTGCGTATCGCCACGGAGAATGGCTGGCTCTAACTCGCTGCTTCTCAATAATTCGGGCGGGGGAGCGATGATGCTTCCTCGCCTCAGTTTTTCGCCTTCACTTTCTCCTAACCGGTACCTATCCCTGCACTCGGGGCGGCTCCTGCGCGAACACGGTAGAATGGTAGTGTCTATGCCCGCAGGCGCCCCGCACCCGTTTCTTCCCGAGACCGACGGTGTCGCGCTTGGAAGCGGGCACCATTTTCGCCCTGTGCCCGCCCGCACCCGCCGTATCACGTACGCGGCGCATCCTGAGTGTTTGGCGGGGTACATGATTCGAAGGAAAACTTGTGGCTCTAACTATCGGCATTGTTGGCCTGCCTAACGTGGGCAAGTCCACCCTGTTCAACGCTCTGACCGGCAACACCGTGCTGGCGGCTAACTACCCGTTCGCGACCATTGACCCGAACGTGGGCGTGGTGAGCCTGCCGGATGCGCGTCTGAACCGTCTGGCTGAGATTTTTGGTTCGGAGCGTATTCTGCCTGCGACTGTTTCGTTCGTTGATATTGCGGGTATTGTGAAGGGCGCTTCTGAGGGTGAGGGCCTGGGTAACAAGTTCCTCGCGAACATTCGTGAGGCGCACGCTATCGCCCAGGTGGTGCGTGCGTTTGATGACCCGGACGTCATTCACGTGGACGGCAAGGTAGACCCCGCCTCCGACATGGAGACCATTAACACTGAGCTGATTCTGGCTGACCTGCAGACCCTGGAGAACGCTATTCCGCGCCTGGAGAAGGCCGTGAAGATTAAGAAGGGTGACGCCGCTCAGCTGGAGACCTACAAGACCGCGCAGAAGATCCTGGAGGATGGTGACACCATCATTTCTCGTGCGAAGGATGCGAAGCTGGAGCTGGCTCACCTGAAGGAGCTGAACCTGCTGACTGCTAAGCCGTTCATTTACGTGTTCAACGCGGATGAGGGCATTCTGGCGTCTGAGGAGAAGCAGCAGGAGCTGCGTGACATGGTGGCGCCGGCTGAGGCTGTGTTCTTGGATGCGAAGCTGGAGGCTGATCTGGTGGAGCTGTCTGAGGAGGAGGCTCGCGAGATGCTGGAGATGAACGGTCAGGATGAGTCCGGCCTGGACCAGCTGGCTCGCGTGGGCTTCTCGACCCTGGGCCTGCAGACTTACCTGACTGCTGGCCCGAAGGAGGCTCGCGCCTGGACTATTTATAAGGGTGATACTGCGCCGCAGGCTGCTGGCGTGATTCACTCTGATTTTGAGCGCGGCTTCATTAAGGCTGAGGTTGTGTCTTTCAAGGACCTGGATGAGGCTGGCTCCATGGCGGAGGCGAAGGCTCGCGGTAAGGTCCGTATGGAGGGCAAGGACTACATCATGCAGGACGGCGACGTAGTCGAGTTCCGCTTCAACGTCTAAATCTGACGGGTCGATAGGACTTTGAGAATCCGGTGACGGAGGGATGACGAAATTCATCTCACTGTCACCGGATTTTTTGTACCCTGTAAGTGCAAGCTGAATTTGTAATAATTCTCAAATCAGGAGATATAGGAGGCGAATACGTCTGTAAATAAAGAAACAAATGAAGAGAATAACGAACCCATTGCACCGAAGACCTCCAGGCGCTCATGCTTGTGACAAGTCTTCTGGTCTACGTTGACGAGAATGAACGAAATTCTGATTTTTCAACGTCTAAGAATAAGAAAGGATAAGAAATGCTCGAATGGTGGGAATCTCTTTTAGCTAAATGGTCCTGGGACGACCCGATGCTTCTTATTGCCATGGTGTCCCTTGTAATCAGTGTAATCGCTGTTGTGCTCTCGGCGATAGGATTGAGACGAACAAAACGTGACAGCGAGTCGCAAGCCGAACAAGCAAAACGTGACAGCGAGTTGAACAAGGATCGTGCGTTAGTTTCTCAACGCCAGCGACGCGATAGTCTACCGGAGACTATTGAGCGAGCCTCAGACCCCTCGTATCTGGAGAGATTATGGGAGGAGATTAGTGAGTATAAGAAAGAGGACCGGGATTTCCTTCTCGCTCATCTTCGCGCTAATCCTGCTCTTCCGCTTCCTGGAACGTCCACGAAGGTGCAAGATAATCTGACTGATGCTGTTGTGAGCCGTTATGTCGATGGGTTTGAGGATCGCTATGCAGAACGTGATGGAGACCAACCCTATCCCGGATTGCTCGAATTCATTGAGGAAGCAATAAGACAGGGCGCAAAGATTGAGGACTCGCGTATCGTCGCGCTTGTTACGGGACCGACTGCAGAAAAACAAGGCCCAGGTCATCTCTTCTATCAGGATCTGGTTCTTGCTCTTCCCCAAACAACGGGCCCTCTTCTTGAAGCGGTTGAGAGGATTGATTCTAGTGCTCCCAATGGGCTTAAACTGAATGTTCTGACAGGTACCCTCCTGGCAGTCAAAGATTTGGAACTGAGGTGCCAAGACGGGAGGTTGTCTGAGGGAGAGGTAAGGGCGCTAAAATATAGAATTGCTATAGCTCTCGCTTCTCTGCTATATCAAGGTGCCCTACGCTCGTTTGATGAGTGGGAATTTGAAGGATCGACCGAGCGCATGACTGCTACAGTCGCCTGGCTTATCAGAGCGGTTGGTTGGGTTGCCGATGTTGATGAGCTTCAATCGACGTGGATGATTGAGAATCTAGCTTCCGTAATTGAATCAGGTCGTATAAGGGACTGGGGAATTGATGGTGATGATGTCCATCAGGGATTCGATTGGATTAGTGAAAAGCGTCCCGATTTGTGGAAAACCTACGGAGATAGGTTAGAAGCGGCTGCTACGGAAATTGGGCCGTGGAAGGGGAATTCTCCTCGTAGACTATCGCTTCCCCCGAAACATTGATATACGCCGTGACGTGGTGGAGTTCCGCTTCAACGTCTAAGTCTGACGGGTCGATAGGACTTTGAAAATTCGGTGACGGAGGGATGACGAAATTCATCTCACTGTCACCGGATTTTCTGTACCCTTAGATCGTAATGTCAACCGCTAATTGAAATTTATGTAGGGATTACAGAAATATCGCCTAGATGAAATTCTGTTTTAGCTTGATTATTTTATTTGGAGGATAGAATGAATGAATCTCCATTTCCTTTTGCTAAAAAGGGTGAATGGGACGGTTATTGGTGGCTGCCCGAAAATCCTGATAACAAGGTTGCAGGAACCCTTATTTACGATGGCAAGGGGGGGGTCTGAGCCTCAAATTAGATAATTATTTTGATGGATATAATCCTGATGAGCTTGGGGATATACGTAAAGATGAGCATGGGAATCTATTTCGAGTCGTTACGAGTAAAGACTATTTAATTTCGTATGATGTGATTTATGGTGTCGCTGATGGAATAAATATTACCATCATGGATGCAATGGATAAGAGCCCTTTGAGGCCTCGGGGGCGAATTGATAAAAATTATATAAGTAATTGTAGAATCAGTGCGGAGAAGCTGATTCTAGGGAAACATCTAGAAAATGAGGAGAATAAAGTATTTAATGGTCTTAGGGTGTCTGTTGATAACTTGGGGTGCTGGGATTCTCTTGAAGATGGTCAAAAATTTAAATTTAGCGCTTTAGGTAAAAGTGTTGAAATCTGCGGTTTCGGTAGCTCTGAAAAACCCAATCAAAGAGGCCCGTTTTGTCAGATAATTTCAGGGGAAGTTTTTTCGTTGCATGAAGCTCTGGAGGAAGTTAAGGTTATCCAGAATTTCATTTCTTTCGTTGTTAATCAATTCTCAGACATTGTCTGGATGCAGCTTCAGGTTGGTAATGAATTCCTGGATCTTCTTTTCTTGCCGGTTAAGATTGGGGCGGGAACTGAGGTGGCTCGTGGTAAGTTTAGCGCTGAACTTATCTCTAATGCATTCCCTATTGATATATCCCTCTCGAAGTGGTTCGAATTGGCAAATCGGGCTCAGGCAGCTATTAGCATGGTTATCGTGATGCAATTCGAGAAGATGCCATTTGTTGAAAATGACCTCTTGACGGTGACTATGACTGCAGAAGTTTTACATCGCAACCTTAAGCTTGGTGGGAGGCCTTATGATAATAAGGAATTTAAGCTGATGAGAGAGAAATTATTAGAAGTTGCACCAGATGGGTATAAAGAAATGATTAAGTCATCCATACGTAATGAACTGACCCTCCGGCAGAGACTGGTTGGCCTTGCGGATTTTGTGGGTGAAGATTTGATTTCAGCTCTTATTCCTGACGTTGAATATTGGGCAAAAGAGGCTACAAAAGCCCGAAATTACCTTACACACGAGGGGAAAGTCAAGAACCAGTCGGTCGAAGAGTTAATTGCTATAGTGGATGTGACGAAGGCTGTGGTCGTGTTGAGTGTTATGCGATATATAGGTGTATCAGATGAATATCAAAAAATAATCGTTAGTCGTCATCGTCAATTTATTAAAGCAGTTTGCACGCCCGGGAATGGCTCACGCCTCCGCCGGAAAAAATAACTGAGGAAAAACAAAACAATACTGATGCATGATGACGTGGTCGAGTTCCGCTTCAACGTTTAGGAGGTAAGAAATGATAGTCGACTGGTGGCATTCCCTTGTAACTAAATGGTCGTGGGATGACCCGATGCTTCTCTTGGCTTTAGCATCCTTTGTGGCCGCTGCATTTATCCCCATTGTTCTATGGAGGATGGGAGCGAAACAGGCAAAACGTGATAGCGAATTGCAAGCCAAAATCCTCGCTCGTCAAACCTTAGTTTCTCAACTCCAACGACGCGATGCGCTACTGGGGATTGTTACTCAATCCTCAGACGCCAGGTATCTGGAGGTGTTATGGAAAGAGATTTGTGAGTACAAGGAAGAAGACCGGGACTTCCTCCTCGCCCATCTCCGCGCCAATCCTGCTCTTGCGCTTCCTGGAACGTCCACCGGTGCGAAAGTGCAAGATAACCTGACTGATGCCGCTGTGAGCAATTATATTGACGGGCTTGAGCGTCGTTATGCAGAAAGAAACGGGTGTCGACCCTATCCTGGATTGCTCGAATTCATTGGGGAAGTAACAAGACAGGGCTTAAAGATTGAGGTTTCGAGTATCGTTGCACTTGTTACGGGACCGACTGCAGAAAAGCAACGTCCAGGTCACTCCTTCTACCGGAAGCTGGTTCTTGCTCTTCCCCAAGCAACGGCTCCTCTTCTTGATGCGGTTGGGAGTATTAATCCTCGGGCTCCTGGCGGTCTTAAATTGAATGTTCTGACAGGTGCCCTTCTCGCGGTCAAAGACTTGGAAATGGGACGCCGGGGCCCCACATTGAACGCGGATGAGCTGGGGAAGCTACAGGTAGGGATTGCGGATGCTCTCGCCTATCTGCTGCATCGAGATGTCCTACGCTCGTTTGACCGGTGGGAAATTAAAGGCTCGACCGACAGCGTTACTGCTACAGCTGCTTGGCTCATCAGAGCGGTTGGATGGGTCGCCGATGTCGATAGCCATCTAGCGATGCGGATGATTCAAAACCTAGCTTTCGCAATTGAATCAGTGCCTAAATCGGACCGCATAGGGGGATGGGGAATTGATGACGTCGATGTCCGTCAGGGGTTCGAATGGATGAGTGAAAAGTGCCCCAAATTGTGGGAAGTTTACGGGGAAGGACTGGAATCGGCTGCCACGGAAATTGGGCCGTGGAAGGAGGAACTCTCCTCGTAGGGTACCCCTTTCCCTGAAACGCTGATTTACGTCGTGACGTAGTGGAGTTCCGCTTCAACGTCTAAGCGATAAAACCATAAAGAAAGCGGGCCCCGCACTGTGAATACACAGTGCGGGGCTCCGCCCTATTAACCCTCGCGCGCTGCACAAGGCAGCCGCCGGGTATAAGCCTTATTGACCGGGATTAGTGGTCAGCACCAACCATAACGTTGGAAGCCTTAATCACTGCGTAAGCAGTCTCGCCAACCTTCAGACCCAGCTCCTTGATGGACTCGTTGGTGATGGAAGCAGAGATAACAACCTCCGGAGCGATCTCAATCTTAACGATGCCGTTAGTCGCACCCTCAGTAATCTCAACAACCTTGCCAGCGAACTGGTTACGTGCAGAAAGCTTCATGAAGCCGTGCCTTTCGTTCATAAAAACCTATAAATGCTCTATGTACTTTACATGCCGCAGCCGCTCAGAAGCACCTTCCAACCAAAATATTACGCACAAACCAGGCAAATTTTATTTTGGGCTTTCTCGATATCTCGCACGGACACCCCACACGAACACCTTGAGCCACGAAAACAAACCGGGTAAACCAGGAATAAAACCCCACCTCGGGCACGTTAGACGTATATAAGGAAACAACAAACCACCCAGATCCATGGAGGGTTCCATGACCATCGCCTGGAAGAAGATCGCGGAACGTTGGGATAGCAAGGAGCCCGTTCCGGCGCGTTCGGAGCTGACCAACTGGGGTAAGTTCTAGGGTAAATGCTCCAACCCGGTAGAGAAACCTCAGATGCAGTGGAGCCCGCACTGTGAAGGTGCAGTGCGAGACTCCGCTTTATTCTTGTTGGCTTCTTCTGAAGAATCTGACGGGTGCACCTTCTTACCTGAAACCATAGGATGACAAGACGGAAAGCCGTCTTCCGAAGCGGTCGTCTGCAGTGTTGCGGTGACTCTTATCTGGCGGGATATACGGCAATGGTGCGCTACCTATCTATATGTTTGTGATGGATTGTTACGCGCACAAGAAGACCTTTTTTTGAACTAAGTGATGCACTGCATAAAATAAAGTTATGACGAAACCCCAGTTGGTGGCGTCTAACTATTAGCACGGCAAATATGACGGGTAGCAAAACTAGTCAGATCAGTTAGTGAAGAAAGCTGATTGTGGATGCCACCGAGGGCACCTTGACTACATTGCTTACTGCATCGTGCATAACCGTTATTAACCATCTCGGATTTTTACGAAAGAGGCTCCAAATGAGCAACAACGCTATCCCCCAGACCGCAAAGCAGCGCGAGCACAACGAGAACAAGGCTGAAGAGACCAAGGAACCCCGCGGCCCCCTCCAGACCGAGCACGGTGTTACCACCATTGATGAGGGCGTCGTCGCAAAGATTGCTGGCATGGCAGCTCGTGAAATCCCCGGCGTCTACGACATGGGCAACGCTGTCCGCCGTGCGTTCAACGCAGTGACCGACCGTATCCCCAACGCTCAGACCAACGTTGCTGGCGGCATTAGCGTCCAGAAGGGTGAGACCCAGGCAGCTGTCGAGGTTACCGTAGTCGTCGAGTACGGTGTCTCCATCGTCGAGGTTGCCGACGCAATTCGTCGCAACGTTATCGAGCAGATCGAGGGCACCACCGGTCTCGAGGTTGTTGAAGTCAACATCAACGTTACCGACGTTCACCTGCCCGAGGACGACTCTGACAAGTCCGAGGACACCGACCTCAAGTAACCCGCATCCAACGCCTTAATCTAAGGAGTTCTTATGAAGACAACGCACCTGGCCCTCCTGGTGGGCCTGTTCCTTGGAGCCGTTCTTGCCTTCGGTTCTTTCGGAACGTTCGTTCTGGTAGCCCTGTGTGGCTTTGCCGGATGGGCCGTAGGCCTCTGCCTGGAGGGCCGGGTCGATGTCCGAAGCCTCCTGGACGGGCGAAAGAAGTGACGATGGTGACCGCGAACCAGCGTGCAAACACGCAGCTAAGTGCTTCCCAGGAAGAACGTTCTTCCTGGGAGCACCGCGGCACCACAACCATCCCCGCGCGACTCGTTGCAAAGATTGCAGCTGAGGCTGCAAACGAAAGTGCCAACGTTGGCTCAAATGCTGGAGGCGTACTGGGAATTGGTACCCGCCACAACTTCGACTCGCGCCCTGAAGCCCAGTGTGAACTCTACGGCCAGGTAGCAGTCCTGCACCTGGACATCGGACTGGTCTTCCCCGCACCTTTGTCCCCCATCCTCGAAAATCTGCGCGCACACGTGCGTAACCGCGTTGAGTACCTCACGGGGCTTAGCGTGGGCAAGATTAACATCGAGATATCCTGGCTCAATCCGAGCAGCCACGTTAGGAAGAGCCTTAAATGAGTACACCTGTTCCGAAACTAATTCGTCGTCCCTCGCGAAGCATCCCTAGCATCCTGTTGGCTCTTGTGTTGCTCGCACTGGGGGGACTGGTGGTTTGGCTTGCGGTTCACCGAATGGTGAACGGAGCCTGGCCTGAGTCTATGGTGGGTACCCTTACCGCTATTGGTTCTACCACTCTTGGCTCCGTCACGGCTATTATCTTCGCCATCATCCTGGCGGTGTTCGGTCTGGCTATGATCATTGGCGCTGTGCTGCCTGGAGTCCCGGATCGTGTGGAAATTTTCCCCGACGATATTCCCGGTCAGACTGTCGCAAAGCGCCGAGACTTGGCTAACCTCATTCAGACCCAGGTTGAGCAGATTGACGGCGTCCATTCCGCTATCGTTACAGCTAACGGCTCCCGCGTAGACGTTGTTGTCCATAGCGTCTTGGACGACCTCGGCCCCGTGCGTGAAGCTGCACGGAAGAAGACTGACGAAGTCCTAAAGATGCTCGCACCCGTGGGTATTGCACGTAGTCGCGTGCGGATTAAGCATATTAGCTAAAGGAGATACGAATATGCGTTCAGTTTCTGGTGTTTTGAACAGAACTGTCCTGGCCACCTTTGGGCTTCTCCTTGTAGTAGTGTCCTTTTGGCTTTTAGCTTCGGGTCTCAATGCTGGTCAGGCTTGGCCGGAAATTGCACCTTTCCTGGCCTCTGCACAGGACCCGGTAGCTAGCTTTATCGGACCCATGGTACACACGCCGTGGTTCCTGCCTGTAGTAGCACTGGTATCAGTACTTATTGTCGTTGTCGGCTTGTTCATGCTGGTTGCACAGGTTCCCCGTAAAGCTGCTGCCTCCCCTTTGAAGTTTAGTGGTTCTGAGGGTGTGCTGATGGCTACTTTGGCACCTGAGGTTCTGGCGCAGGCTTTGACTGAGCGTGCTCAGGAAGTCCCTGGTGTGGAAAAGTGCGCTGTCTGGGCTACTGGCTCCCCGAAGAGCCTGTGGGTTCAGGCAGAGGCTACTGTCTCTCAGGGATGTGAGGTTGAGTGGGCTATTGCTGAACTCAAGAACCGACTCAATAATGATGTGGCAGTATCTTTCGGCGCGAGCCCCAAGCAGATTGACGTTCTAGTACGGCTGGAGCGTTCCTCGAAGTCACGTAATGTCTCCGAATCTGTAACTGGCCATCATGCACCCGAAATCACGGGAGAGAGCATTGGCGCATAAACCTCAGAGCAAGGTGGTGCCGGAACCTCAATCCCATCAGTACCCCACCGCGCAGCTGAGCGCTTTGTCTGAAGCAACGCAGGACGAGGACAGATACCTTGTTCTGCGTGCTCAGGACGGAGATATTGACGCCTTTGAGAAGCTTGTTGAGCGTTATCAAGGGCGTCTTTTCCGCTCTGCATATATGATTGTTCGGAACCGTCAGGACAGCGAGGATATTGTTCAGGATACCCTCGTCCAGGCTTGGCGTAGCCTTCACCTAGTTCGGGAACCGGCAGCTTTTCGTGGCTGGATTATGCAGATTTGCACTAATAAAGCTACTAGTATGGTGCGTAAGCGTCAGCGTCGTGCCACGGATCCTTATGATGCGGAAGGACTCGAAGGTGTGAGCGCTGCGGCTGAGATGACGTCGAGCAGTACCGCTGACCCGGCTGATTCCAGTGAAGTTAATGCGCAGATTCAGGCCCTTGCCAATCTTTTGGCATCCGTGGAACCTGAACTGCGTGTAGTATGGATTCTTCGAGAAATCGATGAGATGTCATACGAAGAGATTGCCAAGACACTGAACCTGACAGTTTCGACCGTCCGTGGGAGGCTGGCACGAGCCCGTTCTCTCGTCATACGCCTGATGAAGGAGTGGGCTTGAGTAACGCCAAAAACCTCTCAAATAAGGTCCGACACTCAGCAGCGTCGGCAAAATCACTCTTGCACTCGCACGAGCAGGACGACGCGGACACCCAGGAATATCTGAGTCTCATCGCCTCCCTCCACGAGGAATGGGACCGGCTAGAGGCTATGGGAAGTACTTCGGTTATGCCGCGGCCCCGCTCCATAATGGACGCTATTATCGCTGAGACTCGTCACGGTGCTCAGGTGGAAATGCCCGATACGGATTTGGGTCCCTACAGCATGTCTGAGTTTTCATTGCGAGCGCTCATTAGGCGAGCCGTTGATTCGGTGCCCGGTGCACGTTCCTTGCGTTCTTCTTTTGAGCATGCACCTTCAAGCGAAGAGCATCGCGGTCTGGGGGTTCCGGAGGTTGTATCCTGCCGAGTCTCGGCTCACGGTGCCGTTGAAAGCCTACCGCAGCTGGCCCAGCAAGTCCGCGAAGCCGTCCGCGAAGCCTGCTATGAGAACCTGGGAGTCTCCCCGACAGTCAACGTACATATCGAGGATATTCATCATGACGACTAACTTCTCTGCCGCCGAGCTACTTCGGCTGGTCATTGCCGTTCCCGGAGTACGAGGAATCGAACCTGGGCTGGGTAGCACCCTGAAAGTAATCGGTAGCCGCATGATGCAGGCCCGATTTGGCGTAATCGTTGAATCAGGCTCGAGCCAAGCTACTATTGAGGTCGGCATTGACGGATCCAGGCCGGTCAAAGATATCGTACGAGATATCCAAGAGACTGTCATTCGTTCGCTGTCTCAATCGCAACAACACGACGAAGAGCATTCAAACTCTAAAACCTTAGAGTCAATCAGTAGCGATGACGATAATACCCCGCAGGTTAGGGTGAGGGTCCAGTCCCTCCTGTAGGGGGTTCTACCTCAGAAAGCAACGGAGCCCCGCACTGTACACACAGTGCGGGGCTCCGCTTTATTAACCCTCGCGCGCCACACAAGGCAGCCGCCCGGGCATAAGTCTTATTGACCGGCACGCCCCGAACCCACCCCAAAAAACCGACAAAAACCAGCCCCACACATGCGGTTCACACCCGCCAAATGATATAGTCAGCACGAACGCGAGAATCCTTGCAACCCACCACCGTCGCACCCCCACCCTGGCTGACGCGCGCCCACACGCCGCAGCACCACCGCCCAACGCCGCGGTAACTAGGTGCAGGGGAGCGGCGCATCCGCACAGACAGAAGAAGGAACCATGAGCGAAAACCCCAACGAAATCGAAGCACCCGCCTGCCCCGAATGCAGCGAAAACTACACCTACGAAATGGGCGAACTCTGGGCATGCCCCATGTGCGGCCACGAGTGGGAACGCACCGCAGCAGGCGAAACCGAAGAAGAAGCAGGCACCAAGGTTCTCGACTCCGTCGGTAATGAGCTCGTCGACGGCGATTCCGTCACCATCGTCAAGGGCTTGAAGGTCAAGGGCGGCGCAGATATCAAGGCTGGCACCAAGGTGCGCGGCATCCGCCTGCTCGAATCCCCCGTCAACGGCCACGACATTGAGGCGAAGGTCCCCGGCGCAGGCCAGATGTACCTGAAGTCCTCCGTCGTCAAGAAGGCATAAGCGAAGGCGATATAAGCCAAGAAGACGTAACGCCTCCTGCGAGGCGCAGAAAAGGCGGCACCTCCCGCACTAGCTCATGCTAGGGGAGGTGCCGTCTTTTGCTTTATAAAAATTGCTTAGGTTTTAAAAGAAAATTGACGAATATTTCTTTACTTTTTACCGGTCAAGCCCATGTACAGGGAAATGGTCAGCATTGCGGCAATAATTGAGATAATCCAGCGAATCCAGTCAATGCCGCGAGTGTCTGCAACACCCAGCTGAGTCGCTGCCCAGGTACCGATAGCTGCACCGACAGCGCCGCAGATAATGGTCCAAAGAATCGAAATGTTCTGGCGGCCTCGCATAAAGAAGCGTGCAAGTGCACCAATAATTGCGCCGGTAATAATGGTGCCAATAAAAGTACCCATTGTAATCTCCTTGGGTTTATATATCTGCCACTGTGGCAGATAGTATGTTGTTTTCAATTATACGTAAATATGATGTAAGAAGAGCTTATGTGAGCTTTTATTAAGCTAAAAGCACCTTAGTGTTTTATCTCTAAAACGCTAAGGTGCTTTTCTCATCATTGAGATGAGTGTCGAATGTATCGAATGGTGAATGTATTGACTACTTCGACTTACGCCAGATCTTCAGCGCGCTACAAATCAGCGGCAACTGCAAGGGCAAGCGACCGTATGCAATAGCCTTACGCTGAGCGGACTGTTTGCGCGCATCCAGAGCCATCTGAATATTCGCGGGGAACACCGCAATGAACAGCAGCGCGGCCAACAGACCACCGGCACGGCGGGTCTTATCGCTCGACAACAGGGCAGCGGTACCCAGCTCAGCCACACCGGAACCGTGCGTGTACGCATGCGGAGGGCCCGGCAGGTACTTCGGAATAATCGAATCGAAGGGCTTGGGGATAATGAAGTGCAGCGCGCCCATCACGGCAAGACCGCGGGCCATACGAGTCGCCGAACGCTCGGCGCTGTACTCTTTCTTCTTAAAAATGCTCATGCCCCCAGTATCCTCCCCAACGCCGAGGATGCCGTGAGCCCGCGCGGCGAGTCTCGAAAATATCCACCGTCGGAAGGGGAAGCACAGAAGCCACCGCAACCGGGCGAGGTCCAAATCCAACCCCTCAAGAGGAAAAGACCCGTCAAACAGGGTATGATGTGAAGCATGGCACCGCGTGCGGTACCGACCGACGAGCGGCTCCCCACGAGCCGACGCCGATCAGGACGGACCGGGTGCACCATACCAAAAATCAAAGGAGTAACCCCATGAAGAAGATTCTGTTCATCGCAGCACTCGCAGGCGCCGCATTCTTCATCTACAAGAAGAAGGCAGCCTAAGGTATCTCGCCCCGCAGGGCGTAATAATCCTAAGCATAAGAAGCCCGCCCCTCGAAACATTCGAGGGGCGGGCTTCGTCGTATCCGCAGAATTTACGGACGGAGCGGTGAACCTACTCGCCGCTGGGCGGAACCTCGCCGCTCATCACGACCTTATTCTGAGAAGAGCTCCACGTGAACGTAGCCGTCGTGCGGCCGCTCGCGTTGGCGGGGCTCTCATCGTCCTTCATATAGCGGTAGGTCACGCTAATCGAATTATCGGCGGTACGGGTAATGGAGGGCGAGAACGAGTAGGGCTCGTAGGTTGCCGTACCAATAAACTTGCCGTAGTGGAAGAGCAGGATGTGGTGGGCCATCGAGGAGATGCAGCACTCATCCGGGGAGGAGCCCGGAATCGCGTCAATCCAGGACAGCTCGGCGCAGGGATCAAAACCCTCGTACGTGCGGGAAACGTTCGTCCACTGGTTCCACTTGCTCTTGTTCTTCATATCGCTCAGAGCCTTCGAGACCGTGGACGAAGCCGACACGTTGGAGCAGCTGGAGCTCTTCTTATCGCCCGAGGAGTCAGACTTCGCGGGAACGGTCGTAACGCTCGGCTCGGGGTTCACCGTAATCGTCACCACCGAGGGAGCCGGGGCGGGCGAAGACGCAGAGGCGGAGGCAGAAGCGGAAGGGCTCGCCGAAGCCGTGGGGAAGATAGCCGAGGCGGCGCTCGAGGAGGAGCTCGGCGAAGCCGAAGCGGATGCGCTCGCCGAGGCGGACGAAGACACAACGGTACCGGAAAGCGCCGAATCGGTGCTTGCCGAGCAGGACGAGACGGCCAGGGCCACGGCCGCGCCCAGGGCGGGCAGGGATAGAGCGGAGCGGGTCAAACGCATGGGGACTCCTCGCGCGATGCGGCGGCGCATCGCAAGCTGATGTATGTGAACAGTGAACTCGTCCAGTATAGAGAAAAAGACGCATTGACGTGGTGCGGGGCGTCAGCGCCGTTCATTACCGTAGCCTTTTTCCATTGCCGGTAGGCGGCAGAAAACCGGTTAGCAGACCTTATCGTCGGTCAGGTAGTGCACCAGCCAGGCGCGCCTCGCCGTCGCAATACGTGCCGTAACCCGCGGAAAAACCCACAGACTAATCGCGCCCTGAGCCCACAAAGTCAGCGAAAACAGCAACGGTTGGAACGCAATATCGCGCGGATCCACGCCGGGGTTGAGAAGGCGCGCGAGCGCATCCGCCAGGAACAATGAAGGGAACATGAGCGACATCAGCACCGTACCCAGCACCCAGCCCGGACCGAAACAGAGCAGAACCCAGCGGGCACTCATCCGCAGGTTCTTGCGGTGCGCCCAGCGGAACTGCCAGCCGCGCAGACGGTACGGATAAATCACGCCCAGAATCGAGCCCAGGGACACCACAATAGCCGGCACCACAAAGAAGGACAGGGACATCATGAGGGTGGGGGTCAGGTGCTTGTCCTGACTGTGCAGAATCAGCGCCAGCAGAGTGCCAGAAACACCCGTGATCAGGCCGATTGCAATAGCCTTCGTGCGCACGAACAGGTGCAGGGCGTGCGGGTCGCTACTGCGCAACGCACGCAGCGCATGCTCCTCGTCGTGACCCATCAGGTTTGTGGAGGTTACGTCCGCAACCATCCAGCCGACCATCACCAGCGCAAAACCGGCCGGGCCCCTAAACTCGCTAAACAGCCACGAACGCCAGGCTTCCGGGAGCAGGTACCAGCAGATTGCCGCCAGCAGGGCGTTACACATGAGCGTCTGCGTTTCCACCGGGAAAGGGCGAGTGAACATGCGGCGCAGCTCAGCGCGCACACTCGGACGGTACGTATTCTGCGGATCAACGAGGGCACGACCCTCCACCCGCTGACGGCGCAGGTTCTGACGGAGTGCCCTGAAATTCGTCACGGGATGCGCCAGCGGCGTAAGGCGGGAAGATACGTGCCTCAAAATGCTCACCTGCCCATTGTAGAGGTGTCGCTGAGGCGAATCGGCATAGCAGAAAATCAGCTATGCGGAAACTCTGCCCGCTAGTGCCTGTGTCCCCTTGCACACCCGCCCTATCCGGGGGACAATGAAGGCATGGCTGAAGTAACTCTACAGAACGAACTCGTAATCCACACCAACGGCGACCTGCCCGCAGTCGGCGCAAAGCTGCCCGAATTCTCGGTTCTCGCGGCTGATCTCTCCGAGATTTCCTCCGCAGACTTCGCAGGTAAGAACCTGGTGCTGAACATCTTCCCCTCCGTCGACACCAGTGTTTGCGCAACCAGCGTCCGCACTTTCAACAAGCAGGCTGCAGGCCTGGAGAACACCGTCGTGCTGTGCGTCTCCAACGACCTGCCCTTCGCAATCGGCCGCTTCTGCGCAGCCGAGGGCATTGAAAACGTCGTCACCTCCTCCGCTTTCCGCTCCTCCTTCGGTGAGGACTTCGGCGTGAAGCTGATTGACGGCCCCCTGGCGGGTCTGCTGGCACGCTCCGTGGTCGTCGTGAACCCCGCCGGTGAGGTTGTCTACACCGAGCTGGTTCCCGAGACCACCAACGAGCCCAACTACGAAGCAGCCCTCGCCGCCATCAAGTAGTTTCCGTTTCGTTCGCCTCGCGAATGAGCAATTGATTCTCAACGCCCCGGCGCGCATACCCCTGGTTTGCGCCCGGGGTGCTTTAAAATAGTGATAACCGCCGCGCGATTATTTCTCTCGCGCGGTGCACGACACAACAGATACGAACGCTACACCGCACGAGTACGGTCTCACCCCACACATGCGGCTGGCGACAGCATTACGCTCCGCCCACCCGATATCACGGGTGGGCGGAGCGTTTTAACGATGCATTAGGCAGAGTGCGAAGGGCCGGTATGCCCCCCCGGTACCTAGCGCGTCTGCTCGGAGCCGCCGTCGTGGTCGGCCACAAGCATGTGCTCGGGCAGGGTACCGCGACGCTTTTGCACCGCGTAGCGAGCCACCAGCAGGCTTAGGTAGACGACCATGGACACCACAAGCATGGACTGCGGGGCAATCAGCAGGCCCGCGGCCGCGGCCACCAGCGCGATGACGGCGGTCAGACGGTCCTTCGATTCGCGGTACGCATCCACGGTCAGGATCGCGAAGAGCGCAGTCATCACAAAACCCAGACCCTTCAGCTCGCTCAGGAAGCTGACGCCCAGCACGTAGCCCAGCAGGGTACCGCAGATGACGGACACCTGCATGCCCGCGTGAATCCACAGGATGCGGGAGCCGCGCAGCGTGTGGCGGTCGGGGCCGCTATTGAGGACGTACGCCTCGTCGGTGAGCGTGTACACGCTGTAGAACTTCGCGAGAGGATGGCGCACCCGCTCAATCGGGTAGGACAGGCCGTACATGAGGTGACGCGAATTCACGAGCAGAGTCATGAGCGCAATCGACACCAGCGAAGCGTGCAGAGACATCATGTCCAGCAGCACGAACTCCACGGAACCGGCGAAGACAATGCCCGGCAGGACGACCGCCAGCCACATCGGGAAGCCGTAGCTGTGAATCACCACGCCCAGGCCGATACCCACGAAGAACAGGCCCGCCATGACCACGCCGGCGGTGCGCATCGCCTCGGCAAAACCGCTCACGCGTGGCTGCTGGGAGTCCGAAGAGTCTTTGGGTGCCTCGACCACGGGAATAACGCCGGTCAGCGGAAGGGCGGAGGCGATCACCTGATCCACCTGCTCCGGGCTTGCCTGGCGGGGTTCCGCCCGCTGCTGGCTCGTCTGTTGCTGCGCGCTACGGTCGGGCGCGGTGCGGTGGACCGACTCGACGATGGGGGCGGAGGCATCCGCCGGGTGACGCTGAGAATCCTGAGATGAAGTCATGACGCCCCCTAGAAAACCCAGTTAGCCAGCACAACGCAGGTGACGGTACCCGCCACCATGCTCAGCACCATATTCTTACGCCACAGGTGCACACCCACAGTCACAACCAGACCCGCCAGGTACGGTGCCGCCGTGGTGAACGAGGAGTAATCAATCTTCGCCACCGCGTAGATGGCCAGCAGGGCCACCGCGCCGAGCGGAATCCAATGGCTGAGTGCATCGAGCAGCTCGGAGCCGGCGAGCGCCTTCTTCAAACCGAAAGGCAGAAGACGCAGCATAAAAGTAATACCTGCAGCAACGAACACCGCAGTCAAAATATATCCGGCAGTAACTTCGCCGTTCATGAGGGTTGTCTCTTTCTGCACCACTCAGAAAACCCCGGAGGCGAAAGACACACGGTCGAACGGTTAAAGTCTTCAAAGCAACCGCCGAGAGCCGGGTCTGCCCGAGGAAACGGGGGAGTAGTGCGATAGGTACGTGAATAGATGAAAGCCGCGAACAACGAGGCGGAGGGACGTTCCTCCCGCATGAGACTAGTTTTCGGCGCGGGTAGTTGCGCGCGGCAGTAGTTCTCGTGCGTGACCTCGGGTGATGCCGCTCCCGGTGCGGTGTTACTCCGGGGCGGCACAGCGTTCTGCGTCGCTGGTTTCCTTAGCGGTATCTTTCATCTGCATGTGGTACCTCAAATCTGTGGGCGGCGGCTCACGAGATGGCGCCTGGAAAGGCGAATCGCGGCCGGTTCCGCGTGAAACAGGAAAGAGAAGGGCGGGCCGAATAGGCGGCTCGCACTTTTTATATTAACGGTTTTCCGAGCCGCCGCGTAACACCCCGGCGGAACCCCCATTATCCTCGGAAGCGGACCCCGTTACTTCGCTTGTCT
Organism: Rothia sp. HMSC062F03; assembly: GCF_001836905.1. Classification (NCBI taxonomy): domain Bacteria; kingdom Bacillati; phylum Actinomycetota; class Actinomycetes; order Micrococcales; family Micrococcaceae; genus Rothia; species Rothia sp. HMSC062F03. Next base: position 353,144 of record NZ_KV830861.1, read on the forward strand.
TCTGCTCCGAGCGGGCAGGCAGGGTGCCGCGGCGCCTCGCCACCGGGAAACGCGCCAACAGCAACACCACATACGAACCCAACGCCACCACCAGGAACGAGGAAGGCGCAAAAATCAGCGCAATCGCGGCCGAAACCGCAACGAAGAGCGCCGTCACGTGATCCGGGTTAGCGCGGTAGCCGTCCATCGCAAGAACCGTGAAGATAGCCACCATCACGAAGTCCACGCCCTTCAGGTCGTTTAGGAAGCTCGCGCCGAGTACGTATCCGAGCACCACGCTCAGAATCCACGACACGTAAATCAGCGTGTTAACCCACAGGATGCGGGCGCCGGAACGCTCGTTACGGTCGGGCCCCGAATTGACGGCGAAGGCCTCATCGCAGAGAGTGTGAACCGCCAGGGTCTTAGCCCCGAGACCCTTTACCCTGTGCAGAGGGAAGGAGAGGCCGTACACCAGGTGGCGAGCATTCACGAGGAACACGGTCAAAGCAATCGAGGCAACCGACGCGCCACCGCTGACCATGCCCACCATCAGAAACTCCACCGAACCGGCAAAAACTAGGGCAGATAGCAGCGGCGCAGTCCAAATCGGCAGGCCGTGCGCGTTGAGGATAATACCCAAACCCAAACCCAGCACAGCGATACCGAGCATCACCACGGAAGAATCCGCAACAGCCAAGCGGAAATCATGCTGCGAGCCTGCGCCCTTAAATCGAGTGCTCTGACGCTGAGCGCCCCGAAGCTTGGGAGTCTGTGCCATAAGTGGGTTCCTCGTATGCGTTACGTTCTACGAAATGCCTCGTCTGCCTGCAGACGGGCAAAGATAACGCCCGCCGCGGCTTTCCAGTGTATAGGAGCCAGCGGTTGACCGACGAGAAAAAGAGTCCGGGAATAAAATAATGAGAAACACGCTTATAGTGAATGACGCTAAACAACGCGGTACTGAATAACCTAGCGACCGTGCAGACAACCCGAAAGGAACCTCAATGACCGAGCAGAACAACGCTGAGCAGAGCAACACCGTGCAGACTGCAGAAGAGCAGAAGAAGGTGTACTCGCGCCAGCAGGAACGCCGCGAACTCGACAACTACCGCCAGACCAAGATTGAGCGCATCGACCGCTTGCGCTACCGTGCCTACGGTGCCAACGGCGCAACCCTCGACTTCGGTGTGGGCGAGGGCCTGCTGACCCCCGTCGAGCTGCTGCTCGCCGCGATTGCCGGCTGCTCCTCCGTGGATGTGGACGCCGGCACCTCCCGCCGCTCCACCCCCGAGGTATTCGAGGTGCTCGCCTCGGCGCTGAAGCAGACCGAGGACGGTGCGGTTCGCCTCGACGACGTTGAGGTGGACTTTGACGTGCGCTTCCCCGAGGACGAGCAGGGCGCCAAGGCCCAGAAGATGGTGGACCGCCTGATTCAGCTCAGCGAGCAGAAGGACTGCACCGTCTCCCGCACCGTGGAGCACCCCACGAACGTTTCTTTCCACAACCTGGCGAACTAGAAAGGCTAGACGGACTAAACGCCCGGAGAGATAGCCTGACTTGAGGCCCTCCCGTGCCGCTCGTGATGGAGCGGCTCGGGAGGGTTTTTCTGTGTTTTTGTGGGTTTGGGGTGGAAAAGAGCCCGGAAAGCGGGTAGGATTGACCCTCAGATTAGGAAAACTTACGGTACGTAAGAAATCCTTAAGATTGAAGAATTTCTTGACCCAGGCACAAACCTTCGGCAGCCGCATCGACGGCAGGGATAGACTGGACAGCCCACAATCCCCCTAGCAAACGCACGAAGCAATAGCCTCAGAAAGAAGACCTGACATGGCACAGCCTACAGAGACTTCCGGCGCTGCATCGGAAGCCACCCCCGCAGAGGGTGAACTGAAGCGAGGCCTCTCCGCCCGACACATGCAGATGATCGCAATCGGCGGCGCAATCGGCACCGGCCTCTTCGTCGCCTCCGGTAAGACCATCTCCACCGCGGGCCCCGGTGGCGCAATCCTCGCCTACGCCCTCATCGGCGTCATGGTGCTCTTCCTCATGCAGTCCCTCGGCGAGATGGCCGCGCACCTGCCCGTGCCCGGCGCCTTCCAGACCTACGCCGCGCGCTACGTGTCCCCATCCTTCGGCTTCGCCATGGGCTGGAACTACTGGTTCAACTGGGCGATTACCGTGGCCGCCGAGCTCGTCGCGGTCGGTGAGGTGATGAGGTATTGGTTGCCGGACGTGCCCTCCTGGGTGTGGGCGGCAGGATTCCTCGTGCTACTGACCGGCATCAACGCCCTCTCGGCACGCTCCTACGGTGAGAGCGAGTTCTGGCTGGCCACCATCAAGGTCGTCACCGTGGTCGTCTTCCTCATCGCCGGTATCGCCATGATTTTCGGCATCCTGGGCGGTAGCTCCCCGGGCGTTTCCAACTGGACCGTGGGCGAGGCACCCTTCGTGGGCGGTGCCCCCGCCGTGCTCGCCATCTTCATGGTCGCAGGCTTCTCCTTCCAGGGCACCGAGATGATCGGTGTGGCAGCGGGCGAGTCTAAGAACCCCCGCCGCGACGTGCCCCGCGCGCTCACCAGCGTGTTCTGGCGCATCATGCTCTTCTACATCGGCGCGATGGTCGTCATCGGCTTCCTGATTCCCTACACCGACCCGAACCTGCTGACCGCAGCGGACGGCAACGTGAACATCTCCCCGTTCACCCTCATCTTTGAGCGCGCGGGCATCGCCTTCGCGGCGGCCGTCATGAACGCCGTGATTCTCTCCGCCGTGCTTTCGGCGGGTAACTCCGGCCTGTACGTCTCGGCTCGTATGCTCTTTTCCCTGGCGCAGGAGGGCAAGGCACCGAAGATGTTCACCCGCATCAACTCCGGCGGCGTGCCCATGAACGCGCTGCTGGCAACCGCAGCTATCGGCGCGGTCGGCTTCATCGCCGCGCTGCTCTCGCCGGATGGTGCGTACCTGTGGCTCGTGAACGTGTCGGGTCTGGCGGGCTTCATCACCTGGGTGGGCATCGCCGTGGCGCACTACCGCTTCCGCCGCGCCTACCTGAAGCAGGGCCACAGCCTCAAGGAGCTGCCGTACGTGGCGCCGTTCTTCCCCGTGGGCCCGATCATTGCGTTCCTCATGTGCCTGGTCGTGATTGGCGGCCAGAACTACGAGGCCATCATCAGTGGCGACTGGTTTGGCGTTCTGAGCTCCTACATTGGCCTGCCCGTCGTGGCGGCCGTGTGGCTGGGCCACCGCATCGTGACCCGTGACCGCCTGATTCCGCTGGAAGAAATGGACGTGAGCGGCCTCGAGGTTAAGGCTTCGAAGTAACGCGAACGATTGCGTCAGCTGATTGAATGAGCTGATACGTGAAGAGCCGCCGGTTCCCCCTGACCGAGGGGAGCCGGCGGCTCTTTGCTATCTGCAGTTTATTCCGCACGGGAGAGCTAGGCTGTAAGCCCTGCAGCTCTTAGGAGTGGCGGCGCGAGCGCAGAACGCTCAAACCCAGACCCGCACAAATCGCGGCAACGCCAATGCCAACAATCATGCCAACGCTGGATGCGCCGGTGTTCGCCAGGGTAGCCTTCTTGGGGCTGCTCTCCTGAGCCAGATGATCCTTAGCGGGGCTGTCCTTTGCCGGGCCGTCCTTAGCCGGAGTGTCCATAGCCGAGCGGGCGGCGGTCACCGGAGCCTCCTGAGCTGGCTTGCTCTGAGCAGGTTTATTCTTGGGATGCGCCACGGTTGCGTCCTCCAGCTTGTCAGCGTTGGGGGTCTTATCGGCAACCGGTGCTTCCGGCAGCGCAGGAACCGTCGGTGCGTCAGTGGGGTTTACACCGATAGTTGCTTCGGGCAGGGGCGCCACGGTGGGCGCATCGGTCGGGTTCACACCGATAGTTGCTTCAGGCAGGGGCGCCACGGTCGGCGCATAGGTCGGGTTAACGCCAACGGTTGCTTCCGGCAGGGGCGCC
>NZ_KV830861.1:357184-460048 GCF_001836905.1 Rothia sp. HMSC062F03
CGCATCCGTCGGGTTCACGCCAACGGTTGCCTCGGGCAGAGGTGCCACGGTGGGTGCGTCGGTGGGGTTCACGCCAACGGTTGCTTCCGGCAGAGGAGCCACCGTCGGGGCATAGGTCGGAACCGCAGACACCACGGGCTCCTGCGCGAAAAGCTCAAGAGGCTTCTGAGCATCAAACGAACCATACTCGGCACCCTCAACGCCAGCAGCCATAGTGCCCGCAATGTACTTGTGAGAGGTATTCAGTGTCGCCGCAACATCCGCCGGAACCTTCACCTCCGTCTCAAAAGCACCGTTGTGAATCTGCGAAGCAGGTACGGTCACCTCAGCCACGAAACGCATACCCGTCTGAGGAAAACGACCGGGAACCCACACGTTCGTATCAGACACCACCACGCGCACACCGTGCGGGGTCGCCTCACCGGTGTAGCCGGTACCGCGCACCTTCAACACGGTCTCACCCTTGGTGTTCAGACGCGGCGAATCCACGTGCAGAACCGGTGCGGCGCTATCCTTCACAACGTCCATGCGCAGAACCTGACCGCCACCGTAACCATCAACGATGATATTAGCGACGAAGCTGTAGTTCTTCGCTGGGTCAATCAGGCTACCGGGAACGTAATGGGTCGCAGTCGCCGTGCCGTCCTTGAACGGGCCCTCAACGCGCACCGTCTGAATCGGGTTCAGAAACGGGAAACCCCTGTGGTTTGCCTCATGCAAAGCCGGGGCGAAAGCGGTAGTTTTCGCGGGCAGTTTCGACGCCTTGAACGTAATCTTGTTCAGACGCAGGGCAGTCTTCAGCTGACGGGTATTAGTCTCAACCTTGTAGTTGTAGACCGTAATAACCGGCGGGTTATCCGGATTCGGGGTATCAGCCGCTGCAACAGAAGGCAGAGCGCCCAGGCTCAAGGATGCGGCAAGAAGAACAGAAGCGCCGGCGCTACCGTAGCGGCGGGCACGAGAAGAGTTAGCCATCACGAAGTTCCTTCTACATGAGTGATTGAGCGATTCGCACTCTTCCTGTATCGCGCCAAGTCGAGTGCGTATACGGTACCGCGACATCGCGGTTAATTACACCGTAACACGCACCTAAACGCATGAACCGGACATAAGATAACTCGCCGAAATATTACGTAAAACCACTGCCCGCAGGGCGCACAATAGGGCGGATGAATAAGACAAACACGCACAGCGCCGGGTGGAGGATGCGGAAATGCTAGGGTAGAAAGATGCCCACGCAGAAGAACCCGCAGAACCGAGTGGAAGCAGTCCGCACCGCCCAGCCCGTTGCTGAACACAGCGCCATCGACAGCGCGCACCGCGTCGTGAACGTGTGCGCTGTAGCAATCCGCAACCGGGACGGGCTCGTACTCACCGTGCGCAAACAGGGTAGCGACGGGTTCATGATGCCCGGCGGCAAACCCGAACCGGGGGAGACCCCGCTGCAGACTGCCTGCCGCGAAGTGAGTGAAGAAATCGGGCTCACCCCCGACCCCGACCGGATGCGCCACCTCGGACTCCTCGAAGCCGCCGCGCTGAACGAGGCAGGCTTTACGGTACGCGCCGAAACCTTCGAATACGCCCCCACCGACGAGCAGCACGAGCTATTGGCTTCTTTGGTGCCGCAGGCAGAAATCGCTGAGCTACGCTGGGTCAACCCCTCCATGAGCAGCCCCTTCGATTCTGCATCGCAGGCACCGCTGAATACCGAGCAGATCTTCCCGCTGCTGGCACGCACCCCGCTACCCTAACCGCCTCGCCCAATGCGCGCCCCTGACCTGGCGGGCGGCACACATGAGGTACACAGGTACATCCGGTACCCTCAACACAGAACACCGCGAGGCGAAGCCGCCACGCAGCGACGCGTACGGTACCCTCGCCCACCCCTCAAGGAGAACCATGAAGAAGACTGACTACAACCTTGCCGTCTACTGCGGCGCACGCTCCGGCAACGACCCGCTCTTCACCGAGCGCGCCCGCGAGCTCGGCACCCTCTGCGCTCGGAACAATATTGGCGTGGTGTACGGCGGTGGCCGCACCGGCCTCATGGGCACCGTCGCGGGCGCAACCCTCGACGCCGGCGGCGTGGTCTACGGCGTGGTCACCCACAAGCTGGTCGGACTGGAGGGCGTCTACCCCGGCCAGACCACCCTCGACATTGTGGACACCATGCACCAGCGCAAAATCGCCATGATCGAGAAGGCCGACGCTTTCGTCGCCATGCCCGGCGGCCCCGGCACCCTGGAAGAGTTCTTCGAGGTGTTCAGCTGGCAGTTCCTCGACATCCACTCCAAGCCGGTCGCCCTGCTGAACGTCAACGGCTACTGGGATAAGCTCATCGACGCGATGCACTACATGGCGTCCACCGGTCTGCTGAACGAGCGCTACCTGGACGAGCTCATTATCGTGACCACCCCCGAGGAACTGTTGGATGCGCTCGCCAAGGACCTGGAGCGCCGCGCCGCCACAAAGACCAACGCAGAAAGCTAAACTGCCATGGCCAATACCCTGCTACTGACCTACTTCGGACCGTTCCCCGGCGTGCCCGTCAACCCCACCGTGGCGCTCGCGGAAGGCGCCGTGCGGGCGCTGAATACCGCCCGCCCGGACCTGCGCGTCGTGGCCCGCGAGCTGCCCGTCAGCTACGACGGATCCAGCGCCGCCCTGCGCGCCGCCCTGCAGGAGGTGCAGCCCGACGCGCTCATCAGCCTGGGTGTGGCGGTCGGCCGCGATGTGGTGAGCCTCGAGCAGGTCGCCATCAACCTGGACTCCGCGGGCATTGAGGATAACGACGGCGACCGACGCTGCGATGAGCCGATCGCCCCGGGCGGTCAGGAGGCGTACTTCTCCTCCCTGCCGGTGCGCGCCAGCTTTGAGCGTCTGCGTGCGGCGGGGGAACCCGTCGAGATCTCGTACACCGCCGGAACCTACGTGTGCAACCACGTGTTCTACGAGGGCCAGCGCATCAGCCGCGAACTGGGGCTGAGTATCCCCGCCGGATTCGTGCACGTGCCCGCAATCTGTGCTGATGGTGAAGAGGATGCCGACGGCGAAGAGGCCACCGAGGGTGTGGAGCTGACCGCCCACCGCGACGCCGGTGGCGTGGTTCGCGACGAGCAGGGCATCCCGCAGCTGCCCGAATCCACCGTGGTGCGCATTATTGCTGAGGTCGCCTCCGACACCCTGCCCGCCGTGAACTAGTAGCACGGTATTGAGCTAGAACCTACATAACAAGACCGCCGGATAGCTTCCCAAACTGGGAGCCTATCCGGCGGTTTGTGTATCTGCGCTGAGCCAGCTTGCGCAGGGCCAATACAGCCGGGCTACAAAACCGGCACATGCAGGATCGAGTTACTACTTGGTGCGGTTCTTCAGGTAGTAGTCGATCAGCGAAGCGGTCGAAGAATCCTGACGCTCCAGAACCTCGCGGTCACCCTCGATAGCGGGAACCAGGTCCAGGGCCAGCTTCTTGCCCAGCTCAACACCCCACTGGTCGAAGGAATCGATGCCCCACACAACACCCTGAACGAAGGTGATGTGCTCGTACAGGGCAATCAGAGAGCCCAGAACGCGCGGGGTCAGGCGCGGCGCCATGATGGAGGTGGAGGGGCGGTTACCGCTGAAGATACGTGCGTTGACCACGTGCTCCGCGGTGCCCTCTGCGCGAACCTCTTCCTCGGTCTTGCCGAACGCCAGAGCCTGAGACTGTGCGAAGAAGTTAGCCAGGAACAGCTCGTGAACGTCCTGCTCGCCGTCCTTGGTCGGGTGGACCGGGTTGGCGAAGGCCAGGAAGTCCGCGGGAATCAGGCGGGTGCCCTGGTGAATCAGCTGGTAGAAGGCGTGCTGGCCGTTGGTGCCGGGCTCGCCCCAGAACACTTCACCGGTTGCGTAGTTGACGAAGGAACCGTCTGCGCGAACGGACTTGCCGTTGGACTCCATGGTCAGCTGCTGCAGGTATGCGGGGAAACGGTGCAGGTACTGGTCATAGGGCAGAACCGCGTGGGTCTCTGCACCCAGGAAGTTCACGTTCCAGATGTTCAGCAGACCCATCAGAACGGGGACGTTCTTCTCGAAGGGAGCGGTGCGGAAGTGCTCATCCATAGCGTGGAAGCCAGCGAGGAAGTCAGCGAAGACCTTCGGGCCCAGCACGATAGCCAGGGAGGTGCCGATGGCGGAGTCCACGGAGTAGCGGCCGCCAACCCAGTCCCAGAAGCCGAAGGCGTTCTCGGGGTCGATGCCGAATGCGGCAACCTTATCGAGCGCGGTGGAGACAGCCACGAAGTGCTTTGCCACGGCCTCGGATGCTTCCTTACCGTCCAGAGCGCCAGCTTCACGCAGGGAGGAGATGAGCCACTCGCGGGCCACGCGGGCGTTGGTCAGGGTCTCCAGGGTACCGAAGGTCTTGGAGGCGACAATGAACAGGGTGGTCTCGGGATCCAGGTCGGAGACCTTCTCGGCCACGTCGGTCGGGTCAATGTTGGAGATGAAGCGGGCGGTGATGCCTGCATCGGCGTAGGGCTTGAGAGCCTCGTACACCATGACCGGGCCCAGGTCGGAGCCACCGATACCGATGTTCACGACGGTCTCGATGCGCTTGCCGGTCACGCCGGTCCACTCGCCGCTACGCACGCGCTCAGCGAAAGCGTAAATCTTCTTCAGCACGGCGTGAACGTCTGCGTCTACGTCCTGGCCGTCGACGGTCAGGGCGGGGGTGTAACCCTCGGGGCGGCGCAGGGCGGTGTGCAGCACGGCGCGGTCCTCGGTGACGTTAATGTGCTCACCGGAGAACATGGCCTCGCGAGCCTGCTCCAGCTTGACCTCTTCGGCGAGCTTGAGCAGCAGCTCAACGGTCTCGGAGGTAATCAGGTTCTTGGAAAGGTCAACGTGCAGCTCGTCAGCGGTGAAGCTGAACTTCTCGGCACGGGCGGGGTCGGCGGCAAACCACTCGCGCAGGTTCGGGGTGAGAGCCTTGTGGTGAGCGGACAGAGCCGACCAGGCAGAGGTGGTCGTGGGGTCAATAGAAGTAGTCATGCTTCCATTCTCTTATTTTCGGGAGCCGCTGTCACCTCTTTCGAGGGTGATGTGGGACGATACAGCGAAAAAATCGAAAATGGACACCCGGTGAGCCCGTTTGCACCTCGGTAGGCAATCTGTAGAGGTTGAAAAGAATGGTTTGGCTTGTCAGAGGCATATCTAGGGGATGGACGGATATACCTCAAGAAAATGGGAGATGCCCCACAAACATTGAACTTTCACTTTAAAAAACATTAGACCGGGCTGAATAATGCCTGGGATGCAGAAACACCTCGAGGATCACTCCCTCAACGCGTTCCCAGGCACTTTGTGAGATGCCCCGCCCGGTACGACTTTTGGGGCAGGGAACGATTTTCTACTCTCAAACACAACACTCAGGACAACACAACATAGCTTTTAACCAGGGGGTTCGTGTGCCCAAAAACGGCCAGAACCCTCCCTACGAGTCTTTCCTGGAAAGCCGCGGTTTCCGCCCCGAAATCCAGGGTCTGCGTGCTTTTGCAGTGCTCCTCGTCGTGGTTTACCACGTCTGGGTGGGCAAGGTTTCCGGCGGTGTGGACGTCTTCCTGTTCATTTCCACATTCCTGCTCTCGCTCTCCTTCATGCGGAAGATCAACGAGGGTAAGCCCCTCAATCTCCTCAACTACTGGACCCACGTGTTCACCCGTCTGCTACCCGCAGCTTCGGTCGTGATTCTGCTGACCCTCGCCGGTAGCCTCCTGGTGCTCTCGCCGACCGCCTGGAGCGCCCGCGCCGTGGATGCGCAGTCCTTCCCGGGCGAGCAGGGCGGGGGGAGCGTTACGAGACGGAGTAGCATTGGGACTATGCATGAATCAGCCCAGACCGCATCCGGCCAGTCCCTCTACCTCGTCGTCTCCCGGTCAGGTGAAACCCTGACCAACCCGGACGGCACCGTGCACTACGTGCGCGTCCTGCCCCGCACCCTGGCCGAAGAAAGTGCCGTGCTGGGCCGCACCGTACTCCGGCCGAACCCCGTTCTAGAGCCCGACCTCATCCCCGGGTTCAACGCGAGGGAAGGCGCGCGCGATGAGCACGCACCCGCAACGGCTGCTCCGGCGGCGGGCACCCCGACGGCAGAGGTGCACGCCCTCTACTGCGAGGACGACGCGCTTCAGGCCGTCGCCGCAGAACTCAACGCCGCCGAACCGAACAGTCAGGAGGGACCCGTGCAGGCCTCCTCCAGCGGCTTCCGCTACTACCCGGTGCACCGCGACCCGCTCGGCCGCGCCCGCTACGCCGCCGCCCTGGCCCGCCGCGACTACCTCATCGAAATGCGGTACTCCGCCTACACCGGTGAAGAAGCCCCCATCGGCCGCAAGGGAATCCGCCGCACCGCATCCGGCGAAATGGTCTTTCCCCGCATCGAACCGGCCGTCATGGGCCTTGTCATGAGCCGCGACGGCGAGCGCGTGCTCCTGGCCAATAACCGCCAGTGGCACCCCAACCGTTTCGCACTCATCGCCGGGTTCGTCGACCCGGGCGAAAACCTCGAGGAGGCCATCGCCCGCGAGGTCTACGAAGAGACCGGCCTGCGCGCGGAACGCAGCGAGTACCGTATGAGCGATGTGTGGCCCTTCCCGCGCTCGCTCATGATCTGCTACCGGGTGACCGTGGACGAGAACGAGCCCATCGTTCACCACGACGGTGAAATTCGAGCCGCCCGCTGGTTTACCGCCGAGCAGCTGCGCGAAGCGATCGCCATCTCGGAGGAACGCGGCAATAGCGGGCAGGACGACCCCGCCAAGCTTGAGCTGCCCGGCACCAACGCCGTGGCCCGTCGTATGCTGGATGACTGGCTCGCCGAAAAGCCCTAGTGCTACACTGGTAGCTAAGCCCAACGGAGGGGGGTCCCTTTTGCCGTGCCCGCATACAGCGGAGTTTCACATCCGAAGGTACAGTCGGCAGAAGCGAACAAGGCAGGTTTCTCCCGCTGAGGATTGCCTCCTGCACCCCCGCGCCCGGAGCGCATCAGCCGTTGGCAGGACTATCCCCTAGATTTAAGCGAGAAACTTTACGCATGTCTGAAAACACCGCTTCGCGCCCCGACCTTCGTAATGTGGCCATCGTGGCACACGTTGACCACGGTAAGACCACCATCGTCGACGCGATGCTGCAGCAGACCCACGCCTTCTCTGACCACGCAGATGTTGAAGACCGAGTCATGGACTCCGGCGACCTCGAACGCGAAAAGGGCATTACCATTCTGGCGAAGAACACCACCGTGTTCTACAACGGCCCCTCTGCTAACGGCGAGACCATCACCATCAACGTGGTCGACACCCCCGGCCACGCCGACTTCGGTGGCGAGGTGGAGCGCGGCCTGTCCATGGTTGACGGCGTTGTGCTGCTCGTGGACGCCTCCGAGGGCCCGCTGCCCCAGACCCGCTTCGTGCTGCGTAAGGCACTGGCCGCCAAGCTTCCCGTGATCCTCGTGGTCAACAAGGTGGACCGCCCCGACTCCCGTATCGACGAGGTCGTGAGCGAGTCCATGGACCTGCTGCTGGGCCTGGCCTCCGACCTGGCCGAGGAGGTCCCCGACCTGGACCTGGACGCCGTGCTGAACGTTCCGGTCGTGTACGCCTCCGGTAAGGCCGGCGCCGCCTCCCTGAACCAGCCCGCCGACGGCCAGCTGCCCGACAACGACGACCTCGAGCCGCTGTTCAAGACCATCATCGAGCATGTGCCCGCCCCCACCTACGACCCCAACGAGGTTCTGCAGGCACACGTGACCAACCTGGACTCCTCCCCGTTCCTGGGCCGTCTGGCACTGGTCCGTATCTTCAACGGCACCCTGAAGAAGGGCCAGACCGTCGCCTGGGCACGCCACGACGGCGAGATCAAGAACGTCCGCATCTCCGAGCTGCTGGCCACCAAGGCGCTGGACCGCGTTCCAGCCGAGTCCGCCGGCCCCGGCGAGATTGTCGCGGTTGCGGGTATCGAGGACATCACCATCGGTGAGACCCTGACCGACGCCGAGAACCCCAAGCCCCTGCCGCTAATCAAGGTGGACGACCCCGCGATCTCCATGACCATCGGTATCAACACCTCCCCGCTGGCCGGCCGCGTCAAGGGCGCAAAGGTCACCGCGCGTCAGGTGAAGGACCGCCTGGACCGCGAGCTCATCGGTAACGTGTCCATCAAGGTTCTGCCCACCCAGCGTCCGGATGCCTGGGAGGTTCAGGGCCGTGGCGAGCTCGCCCTGGCAATCCTTGTGGAGCAGATGCGCCGCGAGGGCTTCGAGCTGACCGTGGGTAAGCCCCAGGTGGTCACCAAGACCATCGACGGCAAGGTGTACGAGCCCATGGAGCACATGATTATTGACGTGCCCGAGGAGTACCTGGGCGCCGTCACCCAGCTGATGGCATCTCGTAAGGGCCGCATGGAGAACATGGCAAACCACGGTACCGGTTGGGTCCGTATGGAGTTCGCCGTTCCCGCCCGTGGCCTGATCGGCTTCCGCACCCAGTTCCTGACCGAGACCCGCGGTGCCGGCATTTCCTCCTCGTACTCGATTGATCCCGAGCCCTGGGCCGGCGAGATTGAGTACCGCACCAACGGTTCGCTGATTGCTGACCGCGCCGGCGTGGTGACCCCCTACGCGATGATCAACCTGCAGGAGCGCGGCACCTTCTTCGTGGAGCCCACCTCCGAGGTGTACGAGGGCATGATCGTGGGTATGAACTCCCGTGCCGACGACATGGAAGTGAACATCACCAAGGAAAAGAAGCTGACCAACATGCGTTCTTCGACCGCGGACAACTTCGAAAACCTGACCCCGCCGAAGAAGCTGACCCTCGAGGAGTCCCTCGAGTTCGCTCGCGAGGACGAGTGCGTTGAGGTGACCCCCGAGGCCATCCGTATCCGTAAGGTCATCCTTGACTCCAACGAGCGTGTGCGCGAGTTCCGCCGCCGCGCCCGCGCCAACTAATTGCGCTGACGGTACGACCATCGGGCCGTAGCGTTTCGAAGAGCCGCCGCCACCTTCCGGAAGGAAGAGGGCGGCGGCTCGGCGTATTCGGGCGGGTCGGGGAGCGAAACCGGGACCGCTCAATACTGAGGTGAGCCCACCCCTGCCGCCGTGTAAGATAAGACCGTGTGCTGAGACAGCGTGCACCCCCGCAGACGCCCTGTGCGCGGGGTGAGGCGTGAGCCCTACAGGCACATCCCAGTCCGTGCGTTATGAGAGGGAATTCCCGTGTCCGCATCCGACAACAGCCCGCAGGAAGCCGAGCAGCAGAAGCCGCAGGAAGCCGCGACCCCCAGTTACCCCACGCAGGGTGAGCGCATCGCATCCGGGGCCAAGCGCGACCTGCTGCCCACAAACTACGATTCGGAGCAGGCGCGCATCCTCTTCGTGCATGCGCACCCCGACGACGAGACCTCCTCGACCGGCGCGACGATGGCATACTACGCGCAGAAGGGCGCCGAGGTGTACCTCATCACCGCAACCCGCGGTGAGCTGGGCGAGGTCATCCCGCAGCAGCTACAGCACCTGGAGGTCGGTAAGCCCGGATGCACCGACAACGGCGAGGCGCTAGGGGAGTACCGCGTGGGCGAGCTGAACGGCGCCCTCGAGGCCCTGGGCGTGCACCGCCACCTCTTCCTCGGTCAGGAGCCGGCCACCGCCGAGGGCGTGCCGGCCCTCTACCGCGACTCCGGCATGGCCTGGGGCCCGAACGGTAAGCCCATCGCCAACCCCGTCTCGAGCGATGCCTCGCTGACCGCCCAGCCCCTCGAACCGCAGGCGCAGGCCCTGGTCGCCGCAATTCACGAGATTCAGCCGGATGTGCTGGTCACCTACGACGCCGACGGCGGCTACGGTCACCCCGACCACGTGCGCGTGCACCAAATCGTGAAGCGCGCCCTGGAGATTCTGGGGGATGACGAGGACCGACCGCTGCTTATCTGGGGCATTGAGGGCGAGTACAACCCCGAGGACACCCGCGTGCAGGCCGCCATCTTTGGCGACGGCACCGCCAAACGAAAGGCTATGGAGGCGCACCGCACCCAGATTACGGTGCTGGACGATAAGACCTTCGAGTACTCGAATAAGGTGCCGCAGAAGATTTCTGCCGTCGAGACCTACCGCGTGCTCGACGGCGACCCCACCCGCACGGTCAACCCGAAGCCGCAGGAGGCGGGGCTCGTCTCCACGGTGCTGACCGGCGTGATTCTGGGTGCCGTGGCGGCCGTCGCCGGTTCCATCTACCACGCTTGGGTTGTGTACGCGGGCGATGTTGCCCTGCCCGTGGGCTTGCTTATCGCGTACCTGACGATTTTCTTCGCCTCCCTGTGGAGCGCGCTCGCCCTGCGCCGCGGCATGACGGCGGCTATCGTGGGTGCCGTGGCCTTCGTGACCGTGTACTGGCTGGCCTACGGCCGCCCTGACTCGCCCTTCGTGCTCGTGAACCCGGGGCACTCGGCCATCGGCCTGTACGGTGCGCTGTGGTGGTTCGGTGCGCCGGTGGCGGCGATGCTGGGCATGTTCGCGTACACGCGCAACCGGGTGAAGGATGCGCGCTACTTCTCGGCCCGTTCGGCGCATCAGCGTGCGCGTGCCAAGGCCGAGGGTCGGGATAAATAGCGAAGAAAAAGTATGCGTTATTGCGTGTTTTTCCTCGGTGGGAAAAGGGTTGTGCCCACCCACAAATTAATGTGACGAAGATTTCATTTATATAATTTGGGTATTTTTATAATTCGCTGACTAGGTGAAATAATGAACGGCGGCAGGGCAGGCTTGCCTAAAAAATAGGCCCCCGCCCGCCGCCGTTCGCTGTCTAATACACCACGAAAATACGATAAAACACCGAGCGCGCGATAGACTATACAAAGACTTCCCCGCCGAGCACCACACGCTCGGCGGTTTACTCTGCAGACCCTGCCCTGGAGAAGGCGACCCGCAGACCGGCGGGCACAGGGCGCACAGCATCGAGAAAGGCACCGACCCATGACCTACGTTATCGCGCTTCCCTGCGTGGACGTCAAAGACCGCGCCTGCGTTGAAGAATGCCCCGTGGACTGCATCTACGAAGGTGACCGCACCCTGTACATCCACCCCGACGAGTGCGTGGACTGCGGCGCCTGCGAGCCCGTCTGCCCCGTCGAGGCCATCTACTACGAAGACGACGTTCCCGAAGAGTGGAGCGAATACGTGAGCGCCAACGCCGACTTCTTCGACGACCTGGGTTCCCCCGGTGGCGCCGCAAAGCTCGGCCCCACCGGCAAGGACGTGCCTTTCATCGCGGCACTGCCCCCGCAGAGCAACTAACCCCATACCTGAAGCATCCGCGCCCGCAGAGTAATTGCGCGAGTGACCGGATGCACGAGCCCCCACCCCGGCCGATGCGCACCGCACGCGGTGTGCCCCTGGACAAACTGTCTAGGCGCTGGGATGGGGGCTCTTCCTCTAGTCAGCCCCAAAGCCCGGGCGATAGACTGAAGTGACGAAAAATCCCCAAGCGACCAGGTGACACAATGACTTACGGCCTGAACCTGCCCGAATACCCCTGGGAGGCGCTCGCCCCCTACCGCGCCACCGCCGCGGCTCACCCCGACGGCCCGGTGGACCTGTCCATCGGCACCCCCGTGGACCCCACCCCCGAGCTCATCCGCAACGCGCTCGCCGAGGCATCCGACGCCCCCGGCTACCCGACCACCCACGGCACCCCCGCCCTGCGCGAGGCCATCGCCGAATGGTTTGAGCGCCGCCGCGGCGTGAAGGGCCTGGACCCGCAGGCCATCATGCCCACGATCGGCTCGAAGGAGCTCGTAGCCTGGCTGCCCTTCCTGCTGGGCCTGGGCCCCGGCGACGTGGTCGTGTACCCGCGCATCGCCTACCCCACCTACGATATGGGTGCCCGCTTCGCCCGCGCCGAATCCGTGCCCGCCGACAGCCTGGACGAGCTGGACGCCGACACCCGCAGCCGCGTGAAGCTGATTTGGGTGAACTCCCCGGCCAACCCGAACGGCACGGTCCGCACCGTGGAGCAGCTGCGTGAAATCGTGGCGCAGGCCCGCGAAATCGGCGCCGTGGTGGCCTCCGACGAGTGCTATGCGGAGCTCGGTTGGGGCGCCTGGGACGAGGCTCGCGGCGGTAAGCCTGTGCCCTCCATCCTGGATCCGCGAGTGTGCGACGGCGACTTCACCGGCCTGCTGGCCGTCTACTCGCTGTCCAAGCAGTCGAACCTGGCCGGCTACCGTGCCGCCTTCGTGGCCGGCGCCCCCGAGCTCATGCCGAACATTATCAACAGCCGCAAGCACGCCGGCATGATCGTGCCCGCGCCCGTGCAGGCCGCCATGATTGCCGCCCTGGGCGATGAGGCGCACGTTGCGGCGCAGAAGGACCGCTACCGTGCCCGCCGCGAGGTGCTGGAGGACGCCATCACCGCCGCCGGCGGACGCATCGAGGGATCCGAGGCGGGCCTGTACCTGTGGACCACCTTCGGCGAGTCCACCTGGGATTCCATCGGCCGCCTGGCCGATCTGGGCATCATCGCCGGACCCGGCGTGTTCTACGGCGAGGACGGCGAGGGCTACGTGCGCATCGCCCTGACCGCCTCCGACGAGGCCGTGGCCAAGGCCGCCGAGCGTCTGAAGGCCTCTGCCGCTAAGTAGACTGACCACCCCATCCGCACGGCGGTACCGAGCCGCTCACCGGGGGAATCTAACCTGCATAGCAGAAAGCCCCCGCACCCTCCCGAGAGGGGAGTGCGGGGGCTTTGCCGTACCTCGTGCTGTACCTCGGCTGTGGCTACTTGCGGCCGCCGGGGAGCACGAACATCTGAATCGTCGGCGGGTTCGGGTTGTCGATCTCGCCGGGAATCAGTTCGCGGGTCACCTTCGCGGAGGTGCGCGATGCCAGGCGGTCGGTAATACCGGTTGCCAGTGCGGTTAGCGCGAAGTTCACAATGATAAACAGGGCCGCCGCCAGTAGCAGGGTCTGCAGCACGTTACCGTCACCGGAACCGATGCGGCGCGCCGAGGCGAGCAGCTCCGGGTAGGAGATGATGTAACCCAGGGCGGTATCCTTCAGAATCACCACAAACTGGCTCAGCATGGAGGGCATCATCGCGGTGAACGCCTGCGGAATCAGAATCTGAATCAGCGTCTGGCTGGGGGTCAGACCAATTGCCAGACCGGCCTCACCCTGACCACGGGGCAGCTGCTTCACGCCCGAGCGCAGCAGCTCGGCAATCACCGAACCGTTGTACAGGGTCAGGCCCACCACCACGGCGATAAAGGGTAGCTGGGCCGGCGGAAGACCGCTGTACTTGCCCAGGAACAGCCAGAAGAAGATCATCATGATTAGCACGGGCACGGCGCGGAAGAACTCCACGACCACGGTGCCAATCCAACGGACCACGCGGTACTGCGACAGACGCGCGATACCGAAGACCATACCGAAGGCAATCGAGGTCACCACCGAAATCAAGGCGGCGGACAGGGTCGAGGCCAGGCCGGGCAGATAGTAGGAGGTCCATGCACGGGCGGTGAACAGGTCGGTCCACTTCTCCGCCTCCAGCTGGCCCTTCTGGCCCATCACGGTCAGCACGTACACCGCGAAAATTGCGAAGACAACCAGGGCCGCAATGTTGAAGATGCGGGTGCGGCGCTGAGCCACGGGACCCGGCTCGTCAAAGAGAACCGACGAGGTCCCGCGGGTTTCGTTACTGATAAAGGGGTTTTTCATCGTTTCACCGCCAGCTTTCGAGAGGACCAGGTGGTCAGAACACCAATGGGAACAACGATCACCACGAAGCCCAGAGCGAAGACGAGGAAGATGGCCAGAACCATGTTCGCGTCGAACTCGATCATGGACTTCATCATGCCGGAAGCCTCCGCCACGGAGGCCACGGAGGCCACCGTCGTGTTCTTGGCCAGTGCAATCAGGGTGTTGCCCAGCGGGGTAATCGCACCGCGCAACGCCTGCGGGAAAATCACCAGGCCGGCGGTGTCGAAGAAGCCCAGACCAATAGCGCGGGCAGCTTCTGCCTGACCCTTCGGAACGGTGTTCACGCCCGAACGAATCGCCTCGCAGATGAAGGCCGCGTGATAAATCGACAGCACAATCACCGCGTACACGAAGAAGTTCGTGTCGAAATCGCCGGAGAACGAGAGCTGGAACTGCGTCCACACGCCCAGAATCGCCAGGGTCATCAGAATGGTCAGCGGGGTGTTACGCACCAGGTGCACGTACGCGGTACCGGCCCAACGCAGGGAGGGGACGGGGCTGATACGCATGAGCGCCAGCACGGTACCGATAACGAAGGAACCAATGGCCGCCCAGAAGGTCAGCTCAATATTGGTCATGAAGGCGCCAACCACATCGTACTTGGCTAGGAGGGCGCCGAGTTGGTCAAAGAATGACATTCGTAAACCTCTCTAACTAGGCGCAGGAGGCGCTCGGGGACGGCGGGTTGGTCTCGGTGTTGTAGTGGTAGCCCGTGCCCTCGGTGTACTTGGTGACGAGCTTCTCCCAGGTGCCGTCGGCAACCATCTCGTTAATGGCCTTGTTCACGGCTTCGCACTTGTCGGTGCCCTTGGGCAGGCCCACGCCGTAGCGTTCGGTGGTGAAGGGGGCGCCAACCACCTTCAGCTTGCCCTTGTTGGCCTTGGTGGCCGCCAGGCCGGCGAGGATGATGTCGTCGGTGGTCACGGCGTCCACCACGCCGCCGTTGAGGGCGACCACGCAGTCGGAGTAGCTGTTCTGCTTGACCAGGTTCACGTTCTTGGCGAACTTCTCCTGGACCTTCTTGGCGCTGGTGGAACCGGTCACGGAGCAGAGGTTCTTGCCGTTGAGGTCGTCCGGGCCCTTGATGTCGGTGTTATCGGCGCGCACGAGCAGGTCCTGGCCGGCGGTGTAGTAGGGGCCGGCGAAGTCCACGGTCTTCTTACGGCTGTCGGTGATGGAGTAGGTCGCAAAAATCATGTCGACCTGGCCGTTGTTGAGCATGTTCTCACGGTTGGCGCTGGGAGACTCGACGAACTCAATCTGGTTCTCGGAGTAGCCGAGCTTGCCGGCGACGTAGCGTGCTACGTCCACGTCGAAGCCGGTGTACTGGCTGCCGTCCTGGTAGCCCAGGCCGGGCTGGTCGAACTTGATGCCGATGCGAATCTTATGGTCGCTGTTTGCGCTGGAGCAGCCTGCGAGAGTACCGGTGAGAGCGAGGGATGCTGCCGCGGCGAGCGCTGCCAGCTTGCGTGAATATTTTTTCATTTCACCCTCCGGATTAGTGGTCGATGATCTTGGACAAGAAGTCCTTGGCGCGGTCGCTCTTCGGGTTGGTGAAGAACTCGTCCGGGTGGGCTTCCTCGACGATTTCGCCGTCGGCCAGGAACACGATGCGGTCGGCGGCCTTGCGGGCGAAGCCCATCTCGTGGGTCACGACGATCATGGTCATGCCTTCCTTCGCGAGGGAGACCATGGTGTCGAGCACCTCGTTGACCATTTCGGGGTCGAGTGCGCTGGTGGGCTCGTCGAAGAGCATGACCTTGGGCTTCATGGCGAGGGCGCGGGCGATGGCGACGCGCTGCTGCTGGCCACCCGAAAGCTGGGCGGGCATCTTGTGCGCCTGGGAATCCACGCCGACCTTTGCGAGTAGCTTCATGGCCTCCGCTTCTGCCTCCGACTTGGAGATCTTGCGGATTCGGCGGGGGCCGAGGGTCACGTTATCCAGGATGGTCTTGTGCGCGAAGAGGTTGTAGGACTGGAACACCATGCCGACCTCTGCGCGGAGCTTGGCGAGGGCGCGGCCCTCCTTGGGCAGTTCCTGCCCGTCAATCTTGATGGAACCGCTGGAGATGGTTTCGAGGCGGTTGATGGTTCGGCAGAGGGTCGACTTGCCGGAACCGGAAGGGCCGAGAAGGATAATTACTTCGCCCTTACCCACGGAAAGGTTAATGTTCTTCAGAACGTGGTTCGTGCCGTAGTACTTGTTGACATCACGAATTTCAACGAGGTTTTTCGGCGATGCGGGGGTTGCCTGTGCGGACATCACTAACCCTTTCATGTGAGATGTATCTATGATGTGGGTTGCAAAAATGGTGAGTTTTCAGCTTACGTGCTCCATGTAACGCGCGTGTAAATTATTCGTTTCGCCGTTGAAACGCTGTGAATTTTTAAGGGGTAGTGCATAGTTATAGTATTTTTGACGTAAAAATACGGGTGGTGCGCACTTTATCCCCTTAAAATGCTCTGACTAGAGGAAACGCTGTGAGTGAATCGTATGAGCTCGCGAGAGGGTACCCTCCTCCGGGTGGCGAAGCGTAGACCGGCAAAAATTTCGAAAAAGCGTACAAAAATGCCCGATAGGTGAGACAACACCTATCGGGCATCCTGTAACACCCCCGCAGGAGGGGCTAAAACTGTTTAGGCTTCGTAACCGTTGGGGTTATTCTTCTGCCAGTTCCAGTGGTCGCGAACCATGGTCTTGATATCACGGGTAGCGCTCCAACCCAGGTCAGCCAGGGCGGAGGAGGGGTCGGCGTACGAGACCGCAACGTCACCGGGGCGACGATCCACAATCTTGTACGGCAGCTCCTTACCGCACGCCTCCTCGAATGCGTGCAGAACCTGCAGAACCGAGTAGCCGTTACCGGTACCCAGGTTCCAGGTGTGCAGGCCGCCGTGCTCAGCAATGTAGTTCAGCGCCTTCAGGTGGCCGTCGGCCAGGTCGACCACGTGGATATAGTCGCGCACACCGGTACCGTCAACGGTCGGGTAGTCGTTGCCGAAGACGTTCAGGTGGTCGCGGCGACCCACTGCAACCTGGGCGATGAAGGGCACCAGGTTGTTCGGGATACCCGCCGGGTCCTCGCCGATACGGCCGGACTCGTGTGCGCCCACCGGGTTGAAGTAGCGCAGCAGAGCAATGTTCCACTTGGAGTCGGAAGCGGCCAGGTCGACCAGCATGTCCTCGATGTGCTCCTTGGTACGGCCGTAGCAGGACTGCGCATCCATGTTCATCTTCTCGATGAGCGGCATGGACTCGGGCTCGCCGTACACGGTAGCGGAGGAGGAGAACACGATGGAGTGGCAGTCGGCCTCGTCCATGGCGTAGAGCAGGTTCAGGGTGCCGGCCACGTTGGTCTGGTAGTACCACAGCGGCTTCTCGGCGGACTCACCCACAGCCTTCAGACCCGCAAAGTGAATCACGGCGTCGGGGCGAACCTGCTTGAAGAGGGCCTTCATGCCCTCGAGGTCGAGCAGATCAACCTTGTGGAATTCGGGGGCGCGGCCGGCCAGCTCGGTGACGCGCTTGAGGGACTCTTCGGAGGAGTTGGCGAGGTTATCCATGACGACGACGTCGTGGCCTGCCTTGAGCAGTTCAAGTACGGTGTGCGAGCCAATGTAGCCGGCACCGCCGGTAACGAGTACCTTCATGATGTCCTTTCGAGCAAAAATTCCGGAGTGAACCGGACGGAGCATGTGCTGTTGAGCTGTATCTAATGGTACAGGGGTCGGGGCAACAGAATGGTTTTATGCACTGTGCGCTTGTGCACTCCGGTGTGAGCACGTGGGAGGCGCGTAAAGGGCTACGGACGGTGAAGTTATCGAGGATGGGATGCGAGCCCCGCGCACAACGTAGAAAAAGGGTCGGGATGCTTCACGCATCCCGACCCCTCAAGTCCGCAGGGGCGGCCGGCATTAGCCCAGGCCGGCCCAGAGTAGTTCAGACCCAGCCCTAGTTCAGGTGCAGTGCCTCGTTCAGCTCCACGGTGTTCTTCGCACGCGGCAGAACCTCAATCGCGCCGCTCAGCGAATTACGGCGGAACAGCAGGTTCGACACACCGGACAGCTCCGCAGCCTTCACCACGCGCGCCTCCTGACCGGGCAGCAGCACGCTCACGCGCGAACCTGCGGTCACGTACAGGCCCGCCTCAACCACGCAGTCATCGCCCAGGGCAATACCGATACCGGACTCCGCACCCAGCAGGGAACGCTCACCAATGGATACGCGCTTCTTGCCGCCGCCGGAGAGGGTACCCATCGTGGAGGCGCCGCCACCCACATCCGAGCCGTCACCCACCACAACGCCCTGAGAAATACGGCCCTCAACCATGGAGGTGCCCAGGGTACCAGCGTTGAAGTTCACGAAGCCCTCGTGCATCACGGTCGTGCCGGAGGCCAGGTGCGCACCCAGGCGCAGACGGTCGCCGTCGCCAATACGCACGCCGGTGGGAACCACATAATCCACCAGGCGCGGGAACTTATCAATGTGGCTCACGCTCAGGTGGCCCAGCTTGCGCAGGCCAATCGCCAGCTTCTGGAACTCAGCGGCAAGCACCGGGCCGTGGTTGGTCCACGCCACGTTCGCGAGGGTGCCGAACAGGCCATCCAGGTTCAGCTCGTTGGGGCGAACCAGGGTGTGGGAGAGCAGGTGCAGACGCAGGTACGCGTCGAGTGCATCTTCGGGTGCCTCATCCAGGTTGATGGAGGCGGTACGCACCTCGGTGCGGGCGTTGCGCGCCGGGTGCTCAGCGGCCAGCTCCTCCAGCTCGTCCGCGATGGACAGGTCGGGGGTCTGGGTGAGGGAGGGGGCGGGGAACCAGGCATCCAGGACGGTGCCGGCGTGCTCGCCAGAGACAACAACATTGACCAGTGCGACGCCGGAGGCGTAACGGGGAGTGTTTTCAGACATGCACACCATTATATGGGCTGTAGCACACCGAGCATCAGGGCCGTCGGCGTTCGTCTCACGAACAGATGCGCGCGCCCCGGGATGCGGGGCGCCCCCAGCCTGTATCGTGGAGGGATGACTGTGAATCACCACGCACCCCTGGACCTGAACGTATCCATGCCCGAGCTGACCCGCGCCCTGCTCGACTACGAATCGGTATCCGACCACGAGAAGGACCTGGCCGATGCCGTGTACGCGGCGCTCGCGGCCTACCCGCACCTGCATCTGACCCGCGACGGGGACGCCATTATTGCCCGCACCGAATTCCCGCCGATGCCCGGTGAAGAGGGGGAACGCACCCGCATTATCCTGGCCGGTCACCTGGACACCGTGCCCCTACCCACCGTCGAGGGCTCCCTCGGCACCGTGCCGGCCACCGTTCGCGAGGAAGACGGCGAGTACGTACTCTACGGACGCGGCGCGACCGACATGAAGGGCGGCGTGGCCGTCCAGCTGAAGCTTGCCGCCGAGCTGACCGCGCGGGACACCGACTACAACCTGACCTACATCTTCTACGACCACGAGGAGGTCGCGAGCGAGCTCTCCGGCCTGGCGCGCCTGATTCGCAACCACGGGGAGCTCATCACCGACGCCAACTTCGGCGTACTGCTCGAACCGACCAACGGCACGATTGAGGGCGGCTGCAACGGCACCATGCGTTTCTTCGTGCGCACCCGCGGCCTGGCCGCCCACTCGGGCCGGGCCTGGCGCGGCGAGAACGCGATCCACGCCCTGGCGCCCGCGCTGGCGGCGCTCGCCTCCTACGAGCCGAAGACCATCGCCGTGGAGGGGCTGGACTACCGCGAGGGCCTGAACGCGGTGCAGATCTCTGGCGGCGTGGCCGGCAACGTGATTCCCGACGCGGCGGCGATGCACGTGAATTATCGTTTCGCCCCCGATAAGACCCTGGACGAGGCGGTCGCTCACGTTCGCGAGGTGTTCGCCGGGTACGAGCTGGACTTCGTGGACCTCTCCCCGGCGGCCCGCCCCGGCCTGGACACCCCGCTGGCCGCCTCCCTGATTGAGGCGGTGGGGCAGGAGCCCCAGCCGAAGTACGGTTGGACGGACGTGGCGCGCCTGAGTGAAATCGGAATCCCGGCCGTGAACTTCGGCCCCGGTGACGCCCTGCTGGCCCATACCGACAACGAGCACGTACGCTTCAGCCAGCTGACCCGCTGCCACGCGGACCTGCGCGCCTGGCTACTCAGCGACCGCGACGACGAGGACTAGGAGGCGCTTCCCGGCCCGGTTGCGTGCCGAACGGCGGCATGGGCCCCGTGCGCGAACCCCGTGCGCGAACCCGGACCAAAGCCCTCCGCCTGCCGGCCACCGCGTTGTCGCCCCGGCCGGCCGGCATCTCACAGCGTCATAGAAGGGGAGACAACACATCTCTCTTCTAAGATGGAGAGTAACCATACACGTTATTCGAGAGGACAGAGTTGAACATTCTTCTGATTCTGCTCGCCCTGATCCTGCTGGTCATCGCCTCGCTCACGGTGATTGCGCTCGGCGGCCACCGCGCCGTGCCCGGCGCAGCGTTCTTCAACGCCGTGGGCCGTGACGGCCTGGGAGTCTTCGACACGGTCGACGATCTGGACGTCATCGCCAAGCCCTTCAGGGCCCCCGCATCGCAGGCCGTGCCCGCCGAGGGCCCCCGGGCCGTGCAGGAAGAGCCGGAACCCCTTCCTCTGGCCGTGCCGCATACCGGTAACGTTGAGCGGACCCTGAGCGCCCACGACTTCGTGGATCACCACGTGGACAAGCCCTCGGGCGCCTCCGCGGTATCCTCCGCCGAGAAGCCGCAGAGCGGGGAGGCCCGATGAGCGCACGCGCCGGGCTCACCGAATCGAGCGAGCCGGCGGAGCATACCGCATCCCGCGTCGAGCAGAACCGGTCCGAGTCCTTCGACGAGGCCCTGACATGGATGTACACCTCCTCCGCCGAGCGTCTGCGCCGCGTGGGGGAGCGTCTGCGCGCCCTGCCGGCCTGGCTTTCTGTGCTGCTCATCTACGGGATTTCGCGTGTGTGGGGCTTCGCGGTGTTCGCCGTGGTCGGCCAGCAGCAGCTGCGCGGCCCCTGGGGTGAGCATCTGAGCTACCTCTCCTTCATCAGCACCTGGGATGCCGGCTGGTACGAGCAGATTGCGCTCAACGGTTACCCGAGCGAGCTGCCGGTCAATGCGATGGGTGTCGTCCAGCAGAATCAGTGGGCGTTTTACCCCATCTTTCCGCTACTCTCGCAGGGAATCAGCCGCCTGACGGGCATCGCCTACTACCCGGTGGCCGCCACCGTCGCGTTGTTGGCCGGTTTCGCGGCGGCCTGGATCATCTACCTGCTCTTTGACGCCTCGGTGAAGGCGGCCCGCCTCGCGCGTTCCGGATCTGACTCCGCCGATGCTGAGCCCGCCTCCTCGCTGGCGCTGTGGGGCACGGCCCTGGTGTCGTTCCTGCCGGTGGCTCCCGTGCTTCAGGTGCCTTACGCCGAGTCACTGAACCTGGTGTTCCTGGCCGGTGCGCTGCTGTGCCTCGTGAAGGGGCGTTACGGCTGGTTGGTGCCGGTTGCGGCCCTGGCGTGCCTGTCCCGCCCGGTGGGTGTGCCCCTGGGCGCGGCTGCCGGCCTGTGGTGGTTTGCGTGCTGGGTGCGTTCGAGCCGCCAGTCGGGTATGGGTGCGGCGTTTGTGCGCCGTGCGGGGCAGCTGCTGAGCGCCCTGCTGGTGTGCGCGTGCGCGCTGGTGTGGCCCGCGATTGCGTGGTCGGCTACGGGCCGTGTGGATGCGTACACCGCCACGGAGACGGCCTGGCGAGGCACGCATCTGGCGCCGATTGAGCCGTGGCTGACACAGGGGTACCTGTACTTTGGGTATGCGGCCCCGATCCTGCTGGTTCTGCTGATCCTGGGTTTCGTCGCGCTGTGCCTGAGCCCGGTTGCGCGAAGCGTTTTGGCGGCCCCGCTGAATCTATGGTGCGTCTGCTACTTCGCCTACCTGATTCTGTTCCTCAACCCGCAGTCGTCGACGTTCCGTCTGCTGCTACCGCTGTTCCCGCTGGTCGTGGTGGCGGCGGCGCTGAGCCGTTCGCGGGCTTACCGCTGGGCGTTGCTGGTTGCGGGCGCGTGCGCGCAGTGGGGCTGGGTGGGCTGGCTGTGGCATTGGAAGCAGCTCCCCGGCGGTGGAGACTACCCGCCGTAAACCGAATACTGTTTTGCGAGACCGCCGGTGTGCTGCCGGCGGTCTTTTGCGTTCGGGAGGCGGGCGTGTCTGCGGTAGGAGCCGCAGCGTTTTACCCGGCGGTGGAGACTACCCGCCGTAAACCGCTGTTGTGGCGTTCTTAGCCGAGGGCGCAAAGCTTTCGGCGGGGCTTTAGCTCGCGCATCCCGCAGGTCCAGAGCTTAAAGACACGTTCGTATGGGCCCTTTTGGTCGGCGGCACCGGCCCGGAGCTGATAATCTATATTCTGTGTTTGGTATTAGTGGCACCGAGTTGATTATTCTGGCCATCATCACGTTCGTGGTGATTGGCCCCGAACGCATGCCCGAATACGCCCGTCAGATTCGCGAGTTCGTCAAGACCGTGCGCCGCATGGCCTTCGACGCTAAGGACGACTTCAAAGAGGCCCTGGGCGAGACGGGCCTGGAGGACATCAACTGGCGCCAGTACGACCCCCGCCAGTACGACCCCCGCGTGATTGTGCGTCAGGCATTCGCCGAGGACGACGCCGAGCGCGAGCGCGAGGCGAAGGCCCGCGAGGAGGCGCTGCTGAAGGAGCAGGAGAAGGCCGAGAGCCACTCCCTCCCGCGAGGCGCGTACGCCCCCTTCGACGTGGACGCCACCTAAGATTTTGAAACGAAAGAACCCCGCACCGGTCACGGCGCGGGGTTCTTTCAGTATCAGCTTTGTAGAGGCTCTAGCCCTAGACGAAGAGCGGCAGGCTCTGCCCCGCCCTCGACTCGCCGGAGTGCAGAAGCTTCGAGGCGATGGACTGAATCTCTTCGGCGGTCGCGGAGTCGGGGCGACCCCACACGACGGGCATGCCCTCGTCACCGCCGGTGCGCAGGTTCACGTCCAGGGGGACCGAGCCGAGCAGCGGGACGGGGTAGGAGAGCGCCTCCGAGAGACGCTCAGCGAGCACCTGACCGCCACCGGAACCGAACATGTCGAGCACGGTGCCGTCCGGCAGGGTCATGGCGGCCATGTTCTCCACCACACCCACGACCTTCTGACCGGTCTGCAGGCTCAGGGTGCCGGCGCGTTCGGCCACATCCACGGCGGCGTGCTGCGGGGTGGAGATGAGCACAAGCTCCGCGTTGGGCAGCAGCTGCGCCATGGAGATGGCAATATCGCCGGTGCCGGGCGGCAAATCGAGTAGCAACACATCCAAGGCACCGAAATGCACGTCCATGATGAACTGCTCCAGCGCGCGGTGCAGCATGGGGCCGCGCCAGGCCACCGGCTCGTTACCCTTGAGGAACATGCCGATAGAAATCACGCGAATAAAGCCGCCGCCGACCTGCGCATCGCCCCAGCGGCGGGCGGGGGCGGGAACATCCACGGTCGGCGGAAGAATCAGGTCATCCAGGCGTGTGGGGGCATCGGTGATGCCGAGCAGGCCCGGAATCGAGAAGCCGTGCACGTCCGCGTCGATAATGCCCACCGAGAGCCCGCGCGAGGCGAAAGCCGCCGCAAGGTTGGCCGTCATGGAGGACTTACCCACGCCGCCCTTGCCGGACACCACGCCGAACACGCGGGTCAGCGAACCGGGGGCGGTGAACGGGTTGGTGCGTTCGGGCTTGAGCATCGAACGCAGGGCGGAACGCTGCTGCGGGTTCATCGCGCCCACCTGCAGCTGCACTCGCTCGATGCCCTCGACGGTGGCGGCGGCCTCGCGCACCTGCTGCTCGATGGTGTTCTTCAGCGGGCAGCCCTCGATGGTGAGCAGAACCTTCACCTCGGCCCAGTGGCGGCCGGGAATCGGCTCACCGCGCTCATCCAGTTCGGGATGCACGAGCGCGGTCTCGACCATGCCGAGCTCCGTGATGGGGCGACGCAGCTCGGGGTCCTCCACACGGGCAAGGGCCGCGTAGAGTGCGTCCTGCAGCGGGTTATCGGCGCTCACGGACGCCTCCCTCCGGGGCATCGCCCGAGGTCTTGGCCGGGCTCTCCGCCTTCCGCTCGCCCGGGTCCTCAGTGTGCGCGGAGCCCTCGGTCTCCTCGCCCTCGGTTTCCTCACCCTCGAGGCCGTCGGAGGCGTCAATATCGTCGATAGCCTCCTCCAGGTCCTCAATGTCCTCACTGATGTCCTGCAGCTGCTCGGCGTGACGCTCCTGCTCCTGCGCAATGTTCTGCAGTTCCTCAAGAATGTCACGCAGCTCGCTACGAACGAAGTCTCGGGTCGCCACCTCGCGCAGGGCAATACGCAGCGAAGCGATCTCGCGGGTCAGGTACTGGGTCTCCTCCAGGTTCTGCTGATCGCGCTTACGGTCCTCGGAAGCCACCACGCGGTCACGGTCGTCCTGACGGTTCTGCGCGAGCAGCAGCAGGGGAGCGGCGTAGGAGGCCTGTAGGGACAGCATCAGGGTCAGCAGGGTGAAGTTCAGGCTACGCGGGTCGAACTGCATCTCCTCCGGCGCCAGGGAGTTCCAGGCCAGCCACACGCCACAGAAAATGGTCATCCACATCAAGAACTGCGGGGTACCCATGTAGCGCGCAAACGCCTCGGTCATGCGGCCGAAGGAGTCCGGGTTAGGGCTGGTAAACAGCTTCGGCTTGCGGGTGCCGGGGGTGCTTAGCTGCGATTCGCCGCGCTGCGGGCGGGAATCGCCGCGCTCGCGGTTGCGTTCAGCGTACTTCTTCTCCAGGCGGTCCTTGAGAATACGTGCCTTATCGATGCGGGGGTTCTCTTCGGTACGGTTTGCGTCGCGGCGGTTCGAATCAGGCAAAGCGTCGTCCTACCTTTCGTACGGGAGTTCCATCATCGTAAGTTCGCCAGTCTTCGGGCAGGAGAGCATCGAGCACGTCGTCGATGGTCACCGCGCCTACCAGGCGGTGCGAATCGTTCACAATGGGAACGATGGTCAGGTCGTAGGTTGCCAGCACGCGAGCCAACTCTTCGAGGCTGGCCTGGTCAGAGACCGGCTCGGTGTCGGTGTCGAGGATGTGGCCGATGGGCTCGCTCGGCGGCACGCGCAGCAGCTTCTGCATGTGCACCAGGCCCAGGTACTTACCCGTCGGGGTTTCCAGGGGCGGGCGCGTCACCATGACGGCAGCCGCCATTGCCGGAGGAATTTCCTCGGCGCGGATGTGTGCAAGCGCCTCGGCGACGGTCGCCTCGGGGGAGAGGATAATCGGCACCGGGTTCATGAGCGAACCGGCGGTACCCTCGTCGTATTCGAGCAGTCGACGCACGTCGTCCGCCTCGTCGGGCTCCATGAGTTCCAGCAGCTTCTCACGCTGGGCGTCGTCCAGTTCGATAAGCAGGTCGGCCGCGTCGTCCGGTTCCATCTCTTCGAGGACCTGCGCGGCGCGCTCGTCGTCCAGGTGCGACAGAATCTGCACCTGGTCCTCGGCGGGCAGCTCCTGCAGAACGTCCGCGAGGCGTTCGTCCTGCAGCTCGGCGGCGATTTCGACCATGCGCTTATCGCTCATCTCGTGGATGGCGTCCGCCAGGTCGGCAGGCTTGGAGTTTTCGTGGTTGGCCACGAACGCGGTTGCCGCCTGCGGTTCCACATCGGTGGAGAGCAGAGCCTCGTCCCAGTCGACGATGAGGGTCTCCTTGGAACGGCGGCGCCACGTGCTGGAGCCGGAGCTGACGCGGGAGACGAACAGCTCGGTCACGCCCCAGTCGCCGTTGCGGCGCTGCTCAATCGCGACGTCTTCAATAACGGCGTCGCCGCTGCCGTCAAGCAGGCGTACGCGGCGGTCGAAGAGCTCACCGACGATGAGGGTCTCGGAGTTGCGCTGCTCGAAGCGGCGCAGGTTCACCAGGCCGGTCGAAATAATCTGGGAGGCGTCGATGCTGCGCACGCGGGTCATGGGCATGAACACGCGTTTCTTGCCGAGCACCTCAACGATGATGCCGACGACAATCGGCTCGGTGCCCTTGGCGGGGCGGGCTCCTGCAATGGAGGCACCCAGGCCGCGTTTGAGCACGACAACATCGCGGAGACGGCCGAGGCGGTCACCGAAGGGGTCAAAAACGTCGAGGCCCAGAAGGCGGGCAATGTAAATCTTGCTGGGGGCGCTGAACTTAGAATTGCTCACCCCTCTAGGGTACGCTCCGCCGCCTGGAATCGCACTTTGAGCGTTCTCGTTCTCAGCGGTGCCCGCAGGGAAGCCCCGCGGCCGGGCCCTGGACAGGCCGGTACAATTAATGCCATGACTTTTCAGCTGCCGAATCTGCCCAATACCCCGCCCTCCTCGTTTATGGCCTCGCGCCTGGCCCAGGCCAACGGCCACCCCCTGCCGAGCGGCGAGCCGGTCGCCTCCTTCGTGCGCCACGACGACGCGCTATCCGCTTTTGACGTGCTGAACGAGCAACAGTTCCCGGTGACTGCCCTGTACCTGGTCAACGACGGCATCCGTCAGGTGGAGTACCCCGTGCAGACCGGCTACGGCCGCGCCCTGCTGGTATCCGCCATCCAGGGTGTCATGATCGGTCTGCTGTACTCGATGTTTGTGGCGGCCGGCGGCACGAACTTTATGAGCGCGCTGCTCTCAACGGTGCCGATTTCAGTGGCCATTTTTGTGCTGTGGCGCGTGTTCGACCTGCGCCGCGGCCGCGGGGTTCGCTACCCCATGCGCACCGAGGCGATTCCCTCGCGTACCGTGCTGTACGCGCTGCCGGAGTACGCCCAGGAGGCGCGCCGCGTGCTGGGCGGTCATTCCCGCTTCTCTGCCGCGGTTGCGGCCGCGCGTGCGGCGACCGCCCCGGAGGCTTCGCAGGCGCGTGCCGCTCAGAGCACCGTCTCGATGAACGGTGCGCCGGTTCCGACCGGTGCCCCGAAGGCGCCCTCCTACCGTTCGCAGGCCGGTAGCCAGCCCGCCCCGAACCAGAACCTGCCCGAGCGCGATACTACCGCGCAGAACGCGGTGGCCCAGAGCGCGGCCCAGAACATGCCCGCGCCCGTCCAGCCCGCGCAGAGCGTTCCGCCCGCCGTCCGGGAGGCAGCAACCGCCGAACAGGTAAACAGCGCGCAGGCGACCGATCAGAAGGCAACGCCGCAGAAGCGTCCGGCTCAGCGCTTCGGCCTGCGCGTGGACGACCCGGAGGAATACGCCAAGCTGATTCAACCCAAGCCCGAGCGTCCCACCCCGCGCCCGCAGGGCCTGCACGATAAGTCCTCGAAGGACTCCGAATAGGCTCCAGCCGCAACGGCGGAAAACAGGCGGAGAACAGGCGGAGAAGACGGCGGCTGAGAAGAGACGCGAAAGCCCCTCACCGATTCACTCGGTGAGGGGCTTTCCTCATGCATAGACAACCGGCATTAACCGGTACATCCGGCGGGGATGGGGTTACGCCTCCTTGGAGAGCTTAGCCATCCACTCCTCAATCTCCTCGACGGTGCGAGGCAGCGCAGCGGAGAGGTTCACGTTGCCGTCCTCGGTGCAGAGCACGTCGTCCTCAAGGCGGATACCGATGCCGCGGTACTCCTCGGGAACCGACAGGTCCTCGTCCTTGAAGTACAGGGCCGGCTCGATGGTGAAGACCATGCCCGGCTCCAGCTCAGCCCACATGTACAGCTCAGCCTTAGCCTGCGCGCAGTCGTGCACGTCCAGGCCCAGGTGGTGGCTGGTGCCGTGCGGCATCCAGCGGCGGTGCTGACCGCCCTCAACGGTGAGCGAAACATCGGCGGAAACCGGCAGCAGGCCCCACTCCTCCAGGCGATGCGCCAGAACGTTCATGGCGGCCTCGTGGATTTCGTAGAACTTGGTGCCCGGCTTAGCCACGGCGAATGCGGCGTTGGCGGCATCCAGCACGGCGTTGTAGACCTTTGCCTGAACCTCGGTGAACTTACCGTTCACGGGGAAGGTGCGGGTCACGTCAGCGGTGTACAGGGTGTCGTCCTCAACACCGGCGTCCAGCAGCAGCAGCTTGCCCTCGTCCACGGTGCCGTTGTTACGAATCCAGTGCAAGATGGTTGCGTTGTTACCGCAAGCCGCGATGGTGTCGTAGCCCAGGTCGTTACCGTCGGTACGTGCCACGGAGAAGAACGCGGTCTCAACCACGCGCTCACCACGGTGGTGCTTTACAGCCTTGGGCAGCTCGCGCACAACCTCTTCGAAGCCCTTGACGGTCATGGCGACCGAACGCTTCAGGTTCTCAACCTCAATCTCGTCCTTAATCAGGCGAGCCTCGGAAAGAGCCACGGCCAGCTCGGAGTCCAGCTTGTCGGCCTGCTCCAGCTCCACGCCGGTGTTGTAGCGGGAGGTGTCGACGAGAGCGTCAACAGCCGGGTCAACGTTGCGGACCAGGCGGATGTTCACGCCGCCCAGACCCTGGTTACCGGCGTTCTTGGTGACAGCCACCTCAAGCTCGGACAGGTCGCGGGTGCGGATGCCGAAACGCTCCGAGAACTCCTTCAGGGTGGGGCGGGGGCCAACCCAGAACTCGCCGTAGCGTGCATCGGCGTAGAACTCGGTGGTGTCGCGGCCGGCCAGCGGGCGGAAGTACAGGGTCACCTCGTGGTTGGAACCGTTATCGCCGGTACCCTCCTCGACGGGCTCAAAAATCAGCACGGCGTCCGGCTCGTGGTCAACGCCCAGACCGGTCTGGTGAGCGAAGGCCGAGTGCGGACGGAAGCGGTAATCGCAGTCGTTCGAACGGACCTTCAGCGGGCCTGCGGGCAGAACCAGGCGCTCGCCGGGGAATGCCTTGGAAATCTTGGCGCGGCGCTTAGCAGCGTAGTCTGCTACGGGCTCGCGGGTGTAGCCGCCGTCCTCGGCCTTGGCCCAGTCCTTAGCGATGAATTCGGTAAACGCAGACGCTTTAGGGGTGCTGCGGTGATCAGTCTTCTGAGCTTCGGTGCTCTTCTTATTGTTCTCAGTCATGCCTTAATCATATCGCCTTCGCCACAGATGGGCGCATATTCGGGTCCCCACGACCAAATAGCCGGTGGGCCGCCGCCAATGTTGGTAGGGTGGAAGAAGAGAAAGACACCGTAGACACCATTCAGACATAAATCCCCGAGAAACGGGCCCCGCCGCGTGAGGCGGCGCTGGTGCTCGTACGGGGTGAGGAGACGGAGCGGCACATGAGCCAGGCAGAGACGAACCCGACGACTCCGGAACGTCGAGAGCACAACGGACGCTACGATCTGCACATCCACTCCGCCATCTCAGACGGCACCCAGAGCCTTGAAGAGCTGGTGCCGCTCATCGCCCAAACCGGGCTGGCCGGGTTCGCCCTGACCGACCACGACACCGCATCCGGGTGGGATAGGGCCTCCCGCCTGGCCGAGGAACACGGCCTGGACTTTCTGCCCGGCGCCGAGTTCTCCTGCCGCTACCACTACACCGAGGACCGCCCCCGCACGAAGACAATTCACCTGCTGGCCTACGGATTCGACCCGGTGCACTCCGAGCTTGCACACCGCGTGGAGCAGATTCGCCTCAGCCGCGAGGGCCGCGCCCGCGCCATCCTCGAGCGCCTGGCCGCCGACTACCCGCTGACCTGGGACGACGTGCTCGCGCAGGTGGGGGAGGGCAACGCCGCAGTGGGCCGACCGCACATCGCCGACGCGCTGGTCGCCGCCGGAATCGTGCGGGACCGCACCGAGGCCTTCAACCGCCTGCTCTACACGGGCAGCCCCTACTACGTGCCCCAGCAGGCCCTGGACCCGGTGGAGGCGGTGCGCCTGGTCCGCGAGGCCGGCGGCGTGCCGGTCATCGCGCACCCCATGAGCACGATGCGCGGGCCCGCCCTGAGCCTGGACTACCTGGGCAAGCTGGTGGATGCGGGCCTGGCCGGCGTGGAGGTGTACCACCGCGAGAACTCCGCGGAAGACCGGGCGCGCCTGCTGAAGTTTATTGAGGAGCGCCGCGCGGCGGGCACCGACCTGCTGGTGACCGGTTCGAGCGACTACCACGGCGCGGGCAAACCGAACCTGCTGGGCGAAAACACGACGGACGCGGCCACGGTGGCGCGCATCCGCGAACAAATCGCGTAGGGCGGCTGACGGGCCGCACCTATTCACGCCTATTCACGCCTATTCAACGAGCCCACGAAGGGGCGGGACGGAATCTCCTGAGATTCCGTCCCCCCCCTTCTCGCATACGGGTTGTGCCCCTGGCGGCGCGGCTAAACCGGCCTGAATTACCGGGCAGATCGAACGAGCTGAGCCGGCCCGAAAAGCAGAACCGGACGCGCGGTTACAGGCTCTCGCGGGAGGCCCGGTGCTGTAGCACCTCATCGGCCGTGGAGGCGGCCGCCTCCGCAGCCCTCGCCGCGCGAGCCTTCGCGCGCGCCTGGCGCTGACGCTGACGGCGCAGTTCGTTCCGCCCGTCGACGCGCATCTTCCGATCCACCGCATCCATTGACCAGTGACGCACGAACTTGCACGAGGCTCCCTCAACCGGGTGGGTCGTCTCGGTCAGCGTCTCCAGCACAGCCTTGAGCGCGTGGCGGCTCGCCGCCGTCAGCGCGTCTCGGCTCGTACCGCCGCGCACGCCCACCGTGCGCTTGGGGGTGAACAGCACGCTCGCCCCGCGGGGCACGCCGCGGTACGCCTCGAAAGACACCGGATCCACGTTCAAGCGCTTCGCCATGACCTCAATCGCCGGGGGATTCTGGTCCACGCACACGAACTTGCGGCCCAGCTGAGCCGCCGCCGCGCCCGTCGACCCCGAACCCGCGAAGAAATCCAGCACCCAATCGCCCGGGCGGGAGCTTGCCGCAATCATGCGGCGCAGCAGGCCGGTGGGCTTCTGCGTGGGGTAGCCGGTCTTCTCCTTGCCGGTCGGCGAGACAATCGTGTGCCACCACACGTCCGTGGGGAGCTTGCCGCGCGAGGCCTTCTCCTCGGTCACCAGGCCGGGAGCCATGTACGGTTCACGGTCCACCTCGGCGGTGTTGAAGTAGTAGCTGCGGTGATCCTTCGCGTACACGAGGATGTTGTCGTGCTTGGTCGGCCAGCGGCGCGTGGACTTCGCACCGTAGTCGTACGCCCAAATCAGCTCGTTAATGAAATTCTCACGCCCAAAAATCATGTCGCACATGATCTTCACGTAGTGCACTTCGCGCCAATCCAGGTGCAGGTACAGGGTGCCGTCCTGCGCGAGCAGGCGGTGCGCCTGCTCAATGCGCGGGGCCAGGAACGCCCAATAGTCCTCGAAGGAGTCGTTGTAGCTCGCCAGGGTTTGCAAGGTGCTCGAGTAGCTCTTGCCCTTGAACCCGGTGCGGTCGCCCTTCTCGGAGGCCTCCGAGCTCAGCGTGCGGCGCGTCTGCTTCTTGCCCGTGTTGAAGGGCGGGTCAATGTAGATGACCGTGAACGCGCCGTCGGGCAGCTCGCGCAGGTAGTGCAGGTTATCCGCCTGCACAATCAGGGAGGGGCCCTGCGGGTCGAACGTGCCCGAACGCAGGCTGGGCTGCGCGGAGGCGTCACCCGGCTCGGCGGGGGAGGGCACGGCGGGCGCCGGGGATGCTGAGATACCCAACCCTAGCCCTCAGCACCGGGGCGCTCGGCGCCGGAACGCTCGGAGGAACGGCGGCGGGTGCGGCGGCGCGGCTGACGCTCCGCGGACTTGCCCTCCACCGGCTGGCCCTCAACGCGGCGGGTGCGGCGACGCTGGCGGGGCGCACGCTCGGCGCGGGGTGCCTCGGACTCAGAACCCGAACGCTCGGAAGAGCGCTCAGAGCGGCGGCGGCCCTCGGAACGGCTACCCTTCTCGCCACCGCGGGAACGGCCACCGCGGCGGCCGCCCTTCTCACCGTCGCGGGAACGGCCACCGCGTCCACGGGAATCGCGGCGGGAACCGCGACCGTCACGGCTTTCGCGCTCCTCGCGGGCGTTGGCGAAGAACTCGTCGCCCATGCCCTCGGCCACGCGCTCCTCGCGGGGCAGGCGGCCCTTCGTACCGAGCGGAATGTTTAGGTCGTAGAAGAGATGCTCGGAGGAGGAGTAGGTCTCCACGGGGTCGGGCACGCCCAGCTCGAGGGCGTCGTTGATGACCTTCCAGCGGGGCAGGTCGTCCCAGTCCACCAGGGTGATGGCGGTACCCTCGTTGCCCGCGCGGCCGGTGCGGCCGGTGCGGTGCAGGTAGGTCTTCTCGTCCTCGGGCACGCGGTGGTTAATCACGTGGGTCACGTCGTCGACGTCGATACCGCGGGCGGCCACGTCGGTGGCGACCAGGATGTCGACCTTGCCGGTGCGGAACGCCTTCAGCGCCTGCTCGCGGGCCACCTGGTTCAGGTCGCCGTGCAGGGGAGCGGCCGCGAAGCCGCGGTTGACGAGCTCCTCGGCCACGCGGGCGGCATCGCGCTTGGTCTTGGTGAAGATGATGGTGCGGCCGCGGCCCGTGGCGCGCAGGATGCGGCCAATCATCTCGTCCTTGTCGAGGTGGTGGGCGCGGTAGACGACCTGGCGAATCGACGCCTTGGTCTTCGAAGCGTCCTCGGGGTCGGCGGCGCTAATGCGCATGGGCTTGGTCATGTACTGGCGCGCCATGGCAATCACGGGGCCGGGCATGGTGGCGGAGAACAGCATGCTTTGACGCTTCTCGGGCAGGTAGCTGAGAATCTTCTCCACGGAGGGCTGGAAACCCAGGTCCAGCATTTCGTCGGCCTCGTCGAGGACCACGATCTTGACCTGCTTGAGGTTCAGGAAGCCCTGCTTGTACAGGTCGATGATGCGGCCGGGGGTGCCCACGGCCACTTCCAGGCCGCGGCGCAGCAGCTCGGCCTGCGGCTCAATCGGCACGCCACCGTAGAGGGTGGCGACGCGGGCGTTGCGCAGCTTCGCGGCGATGGCCAGGTCGTCGCCCACCTGAATGGCGAGCTCGCGGGTGGGAACCAGAATCAGGGCCTGGGGTGCGCCGGGGTACTCCAGGTCGGCCCAACCCTCGTCGTCGCGGCCGACCACGCGCTGAATGGTGGGCAGACCGAAGCCGAGGGTCTTACCGGTACCGGTCTTGGCCTGGCCGATGATGTCCTGGCCAGACAGAGCCACGGGAAGAGTCAGCTCCTGGATGGGGAAGGGGGAGGTAATGCCAACCGCCGCGAGGGCGTCGCTAATGTCCTGGCGAACGCCGAAGTCGGCGAAGGACTTTGCAGTCTGAGTGGTTTCCTGCGTGTTCGTTTCAGTCACTGGACCGTATCTTTCTACCCCTGGTCGGGGTGTGTCGTCTCCCCGAAGGGGTAGGGGCCAGTGCCAGCGGGGCTGTGCAATGGCCGGTCGATATCGAAAGCCGGCCGCGGGAAATTCTAGTGCGGGAAATTCTTCCGAGAACGCCGCGCTCGAGCTGGTCCGGCGGGTGGGCCGGTGCGGTGTTGCGGGCTCGCCGCCCGGCGTAGGGGGTGCCGGGGTGCGGTGCCGCGCTGCGGCGTGATACTCGGGGTACAGGGTGGGTACGACCGGTCATTCACTTAACCCCTCAATATTAACCCGGATCGCTCCGGAACGCACCATCGGGAGGCTGTGGTGTACGCCCCTCGCGGCCGGTGCGGAGGCGTGCGGGAGGAATGCGGAAAGGGGCGAGGAACACTGCGAGAGGCCCCGCGGATGCGCAGCGCCCCGCCGCTCCGCGGGTGAATCGCGGAGCGGCGGGGCGTGCAGGGTACGATGCGGCGATTAGGCGCCGATGCCGAAGCCCACGTGGCGCTTGGCGTCGCTACCGAGTTCGACGTAGCTGATCTGGCCGCCGGGAATCAGGGTGGTGTTGCCCTTATCGTCCATGATTTCCAGGATCGAGCCGTCCTCGATGGCCTTGGTGACCTTCTCGGTGAGAATTTCCTTAGCCTCGCTGGTCTCGACAACGATTTCGCGGGTGTTGTGGCGAACGCCAATCTTGATTTCCATGGTTCTCCTTGCGGATACTTTCGGGGCTCGCCGCCGGCCAACCGCGGTCGGGGCGCGCCTCTGCTTCGTTCTGTCTCTACCCTCTACTCTAGCGCGCGAGTGCCCCGCGGTACGGCCCGCCGCGGGCACTTCGCCCCGGGCTGAGAGCGAGCTGGGCTGAGCATATGCCGGGTACAGCGGGCACGGAAAGGGCCCGGCGCGCATGTTCGCCGGGCCCAATACACAAGCTCTATCGCCTAGTCGTCAGCAACCTGAATACCGTACAGAACCTCCAGTGCGTGCACGTACTCGTCCGTGCGGCCCTGAGCCGCCAGCATCTTCGCGCGCACCGTCGGGGTGTGCAACAGGGACTTCACGGTGCGGCGCATCGCGATTTCCAGCTGCTCGGCGGCGGCACCGCATCCGAACTGGTTGCGGGCCTTCTCCAGCTCGGAGTCGAGCACCGCCATCGTGTGCGAGCGCAGGGCCACAATGGCCGAGTCAATCGTGCGGGCGCGCTGGCGTGACAGGAAGGTGGCCAGCTCGGACTCCACGATGCGCAGCGCGGTGGCCACGGCCTCCTCGGTCTCCTCGGGGGCGGCCAGGCGCACCGACTCGAGCGTAATCAGCTCGACGTTCGGCAGGTCGGCCACAGAGGGATCGAAGTCGCGCGAGAGGGCCAGGTCGAGGATCGTGTGGTGACCGGCGGGAATCTGCTCGGGCTGAAGCGGCGCGGAGCCGCCCGAGCAACCGATAATCAGGTCGGCCTCGGCCATGGCCTGCTCCATGCCGCCCTCGGGCACCGCGAAAACATCGCGCTTGGCGGCGAACTCGGGGGCGCGTCCGGAACGGGAGTTCACCCAGATGTCGGTGCAGCCGCGGTCGCGCAGGGCCGCAATCGTGGCGCCCGCGTAGGCGCCGGTGCCGAACACCAGGGCGCGGCGGGTGGGCCAATCCTTCTCGGTCACCTCGTCGGCCAAATCCAGGGCCACCGAGACGATGGAGCGTCCCTGCGAGCCCAGGAGGGTGTGCTGGCCGACCTGGCGGGCCGTGTGCGCGGCGTGTTCGAAGAGCTGAACCAGCTCGCCGGGCAGGGGGCGCTCATCCCGCTGTGCCTTCTCCTGAGCGGAGGCGAGGGCGCGGCGTACCTGGCCGGCAATCTCGCGCTCACCCACGACGGCGGACTCCAGGCCGGAGGCGACCGTCAGCAGGTGGCGGACGGCGTCCTCGCCCTCGTACAGGTCGAAGCTGCCGGAGACGAGCGCGGAATCCAGTCCGGACCGACCGGAGATGCTGGAGGTAATCATGTCGCGGATGGCGGGCAGGTGCGCGGCAATGGGGAGCTGGACGTACATCTCGAGGCGGTTGCAGGTGGCCAGGACCACCGAACCGGTCACGCCCAGCTGACGGGCGTCGTCGCTAGAGAGGACGTCGGGTATGCCAGAGGCACCGGCGCTCAGGGCGGCGACGGTGGTTAGATCTACTGTGTGGTGCGATGCCACAAATGCATAAGTACTCACTAGTGACTAATCATAACCGCCGGGGGTGACGGGCTGTAAAGCGCGCATAACCTAAGTGACTTCATGAAGTGTCATGTTGGCGGGGTGCGGATGAGGAATAACGGGGAGCAAGTACTTTCTAAGGGGTCCAAAAAATAGGCACGAGAGATAAGGAAAATAAACGCGGGTCGTCGCGGGTCATATGACCCAATGTATAAATAATCACTTCCGGGTGGCTCTCGGCGCACCAAACAGTGCCCTATAATCCTCCCACTAGGGGTTTTATGTATGGGTGGCCGCGAATAGCCTCGCCTCGCGCCCGCTGAATCGCGGGCCAGATAAGGTAAGCCTGACATGTAACATAGTGAACCATGGGGGAACCTAAGCGTGACAAAGTGTCATAAAAACCCCTAACAAAACCTGTCACACTAGACACTATGAGCGAAAACCAGCAGCACACACTTCCGGCCGAAAGCTCTGCACCCTCGCAGACCCTGCCCACGCACCCCACCGATGCACAGCGCCCCCTGCTTACCGACGAGCAGCTCGCGCACCTGCCCGCGCAGCACCCCCTGCGCGCCGGAACCGCCGCATCCTCGCCCATGCTCCAGGCCCTCACCGGCCGCCCCTCAAGCCACCGACCCGTCTGGTTCATGCGCCAGGCCGGCCGCTCCCTGCCCGAATACCGCCGGGTACGCGAGGGTATCCCCATGCTGGACGCATGTCTCACCCCCGAACTGGCCGCGGAAATCACCGTGCAGCCCGTCCGCCGCCACAAGGTCGACGCCGGCATCTTCTTCTCCGACATCGTCATCCCCATGAAGCTCGCGGGCGTCAACGTGGACATCGTGCCCGGTAAGGGCCCGGTCCTCGACCGCCCCGTGCGCACCCTCGAGGATGTGCGCGCCCTGCCCGAACTGACCGAAAGCGCCCTGGATCCCATCCGTGAGGCCATCGCCGCAACCGTCGAAATGCTCGGCGACACCCCGCTCATCGGCTTCGCCGGCGCACCCTTCACCGTCGCCGCCTACATGGTCGAGGGCGGCCCCTCCCGCGACCACCTGCGCCCGCGCACCATGATGCACGCCGACCCCGCCGCCTGGCACGAGCTGGCCGCCTGGGCCGCCCGCACCGCCGGCCAGTTCCTGCGCGCGCAGATTGAGGCGGGTGCCTCCGCCGTGCAGCTCTTCGACTCGTGGGCGGGCTCCCTCGGCGAGGGCGACTACCGCCGCTACGTGCAGCAGCACTCCGCCGAGACCCTGGACGCCGTGCGCGAGTACGGCGTGCCGCGCATCCACTTCGGCACCGGCACTGCCGCGCTGCTGCCCGCGATGCACGAGGCCGGCGCGGACGTCATCGGTGTGGACTACCGCCTGCCGCTCTCCGCCGCAAACACCCTGCTCAACGGCGCGGTGCCCCTGCAGGGCAACATCGACCCTGCCCTGCTCGCCGCGGGCCCCGAAAGCCTCTACGCGCACGTGGACAAAGTCCTCGCCGAAGGCTCCGCCGCCCCTTCGCACGTGGTCAACCTCGGCCACGGCGTACCCCCGACCACCGACCCGCAGGTACTGACCGACCTGGTTCGCTACATTCACGAGAAGACGGCGAACTAGGGCGACGAACTCGCGGGGCCGGCGTAGAATCGGCACCGTGGGAACCCACGACCACCGGCCACCAGCTGACAGACAAAGGAGAAAACCATGGGGAATCACGATAACCAGGCGCACCGATACACCGCGCAGGGACAGTCCTCCACCGCACGTCTGGCGGCACGAGCGGCTCACCGCGCCAACGACAAGGCGCCCACCGCCATCGTTATCGGCGGCGGCCCCTCCGGCCTGATCGCGGCCCGCCGCCTCGCCGCGGCCGGCCTGCGCGTGACCCTGCTCGAGCAGCGTCCCCACCTCGGCGGTGCCGTGGGCGCGCACGAAGTCGGCGGCCTACTGCTGGACTCCGGCGCCGAATCCTTCGCAACCCGCAGCCCCATCGTGCGCGAACTCGTCGAGGAGCTCGGCCTGGGCGATCAGATCGTCACCCCCAATTCCTACGGTTCCTGGCTGTACCTGCCGCAGGGAGCCTGCCGCACCCCCAGCACCGGCATTATGGGTATTCCCGGCAACGTGAGCGATAAGTCGCTGATTCCCGTCATCGGTAAGAGCGGCCTGCGCCGCGCCCAGCTGGACCGCCTCCTGCCCGCCTCCGTGGGCGAGAAGGCGAAGACCCTGGGCGAGCTCGTGCGCCTGCGCATGGGCCAGAAGGTGCTCGATAACCTGGTCGCACCCGTGGTCTCGGGCGTGTACTCCACCCACCCCGACAAGCTCGACGTGGACGCCACCATCCCCGGCCTGCGCGCGGCCCTGCGCAAGCACGGCTCCCTCTCGGCAGCCGCGGCCGCTTTCCGTTCGGCGGCCCCCGCCGGCTCGCAGGTTGCGGGCATCGTGGGCGGCATGAACCAGCTCTCCGAGCGTCTCGTGGAGGAACTCTACGAGGCCGGCGTGCGCATCGTGACCAACTTTGACGTCATCGCCGTGGACCGCGACGAATCCACCGGCCAATGGTTCATCATCCAGCGCCACACCACTGACGGCGAGAACACGCCCCTCTACGCCGACTACCTGGTGCTCGCCACCGACGGCCCGACCGTGGCCCGACTCATCGGCCCGCACGTCTCCACCGCGCTGCCCGCCGTGGAACCCGGCCCCGAGGTCGCCCTCGTGACCCTCGTCGTAGATGCGCCGGCCCTCAACCAGCACCCCCGCGGCACCGGCCTGCTCGTCTCGGAACAGGCCACCGCCGTGCGCGCCAAGGCCCTGACCCACGCGACC
This sequence comes from Rothia sp. HMSC062F03, assembly GCF_001836905.1. NCBI lineage: Bacteria > Bacillati > Actinomycetota > Actinomycetes > Micrococcales > Micrococcaceae > Rothia > Rothia sp. HMSC062F03. The sequence goes on from NZ_KV830861.1 coordinate 395,228, forward strand.
GCCAAGTGGCAGTGGGTGGCCGACGAGGCCGGCCCGGACCGCCACGTGGTGCGCCTGTCCTACGGCCGAGGCGGCGAGGACTCCCGCTTCTCCGAGGTCGCCCTGGCTGACGAGCAGCTCATCACCCTGGCCCTGCGTGACGCAACCCGCATGACGGACGTGCCGCTCACCCACAACAATCTGGTGGATGCGGACGTCGTGCGTTGGCGCGGTGTTCTGCCCGCCTCCACGCCGGGTCACCGTAAGCGCGTGCAGGAGTTCCGCGAGCGCGCCAGCGAACTGGGCACGCTCAGCACCGTCGGATCCTGGGCCGCAGGCTCGGGCCTCGTGGCCACGGTGCGCGACACCTACGAGCAGATGGACCGCCTCATCACCCACGCCGCCCAGAACTGGGAGGGCGTAAAGGCCCCCGAACCCAAGCAGGATGCGGCGCCCGCCCCCGGCACCAAGCCCAAGGGCGCGTAGCATCCCTCAAAGACTTCCCACGCCTGTGGGATGCCTCCTACCGCTTCGGGCGGGAAGAGCGCAGAATATTCACTAATCAACCGGTGCGCGGCTACGGAAGCCTCGCACCACGAACAGCGGGTTACCGCTGAGGAAAGGAAGAGAAGAACCATGTCTCACCCCCACGCAGCACAGGGCGGCCACGGCCACGGCGGTTACACCCACCCCGGCCAGGGTTACGGTGGCGCACCCAAGGGCTACGCTGTTCAGCACTCCGCAGCTGACGAGAACCGCCGCGGCCGCGAAGAGGGCGAAACCCTGCACTACGCCCTGTACACCGTGTTCGCACGCTCTGGCGCACGCCCGGCAGAGGCTAACACCGACGAGGCTCGTGCCGAATTCGAGAAGGTTGTTGAGCAGCTGGCCGCCGAGGGTGTGACCCTGCGCGGCATCTACGACGTCTCCGCAATGCGCGACAACGCCGACGTCATGATTTGGACCCACGGCCAGAACCCCGAAAAGCTGCAGGCAGCAGTCCGCAAGATTCGCCGCACCGCACTGTTCTCCGGCACCACCATCGTCTGGTCCACCATGGGCGTTCACCGCGAGGCTGAGTTCACCCGCAACCACGCGCCCGCCTACGCCCGCGGCAAGGCCCCCGAGGCTTGGGTCTGCGTGTACCCCTTCGTGCGCTCCTACGACTGGTACTACATGAACCCCGAGCGTCGCGCCGAGATGCTGAAGAACCACGGCATGAAGGCCATCGACTTCCCGCAGGTTCTGGCCAACACCGTCGCATCGTTCGGCCTGAACGACTACGAGTGGGTTCTGGCTCTCGAAGCACCTGTGCTGGTTGACCTGGTCGACCTGATGCGCCACTTCCGCAACACCGAGGCTCGCCTGCACGTTCGCGAGGACACCCCCTTCTACACCGGTCGCCGCATCGGTGCCGACGAAGTAGCAGAGGTTCTGGCGTGAGCCAACAGCCTCACGGCGCTACCCGCGGATGCGGTTGCTCCCACCCCGGTTCGTCCAGCGCGGTAGAGGCCGCCGCCGAGAACACCTCGGCTGCGTCCTCCGCCACCGGCGTGGCCGGGGTGGCGGCGCGTCCCGCGCGTTTCGCCCCCGCACACACAAACCCCTCGGGCGAGGGCACCCTGAACGGCTCCCTCCTGCCCGATGACGTCATTCCTAACCGCACCGACCCCGCCAACACGGCCTCCAACGGCCCGGCGCGGCTGACCGAGCAGACCCTGGGGGAGTACCGCAGCGAGCGGACCATCATCCGCGTTCGCGCCGAGGAACCCCGACCCTACGACCTGGTGATTCTCTCCTCCTTCGGCGGCCCCGAGGGCCAGGAGGACGTCATCCCCTTCCTGCGCAATGTGACCGCCGGCCGCGGCATCCCGGACGAGCGCCTCGAGGAGGTCGCCACCCACTACCGCGCCAACGGCGGTGTCTCGCCGATTAACGAGCAGAACCGCGCCCTGCTCGCCGCGCTGCAGCAGGCGCTGGCCGAGCGCGGCCCGCACATCCCGATTACCTGGGCGAACCGCAACTGGAAGCCCTACGTGAAGGACGTGCTTGCCGAAGCCTACGAGAACGGCCACCGCAACGTGCTGGTGCTGGCCACCAGCGCCTACCCGGGTTACTCGAGCTGCCGCCAGTACCGTGAGGACTACGGTATCGCGCTGCAGCAGCTCGGCCTGGAGGGCCGCATGCACGTGGGTAAGATCCGCCAGTTCTTTGACGTGCCCGGCTTCTCCCGCGCCTTCGCTGACGGCCTGAAGGACGGTCTGGCAACGGTGCGTGAGCAGCTTGCCGCACGCGATAGCGGTTCGCTGAACCCGCGCCTGCGCATCATGTTCTGCACCCACTCGGTGCCCACCTCTGCCGCGAACGAGGCAGGCCCGCGCGGTGTGAACTACGAGGGCGGCTCCGCCTACGTGGAGAAGCACCTGCAGGTCGCCCGCGCCGTGCTTTCGCTTGTGCGCGATGAGGCTCCGCAGCTTCTGCAGAACGTCGAATGGGAGCTGGTGTACCAGTCCCGCTCCGGCCCGCCGTCCATGCCCTGGCTGGAACCGGACGTCAACGACGCCCTGGAGGCACTGCCCACCCCCGCCAACCCCGGCGAGGACGGCGAGGCCCCCGTGGAGGGCGTCGTGCTGGTGCCCCTCGGCTTCGTCTCCGACCACATGGAGGTGAAGTGGGACCTCGACACCGAGGCTCTGGACACCTGTGAGCGCCTGGGCGTGGTGGCCGTGCGCACCCCGACCCCCGGTACGCATCCGGCGTACGTGGAGTCGCTGCGCCGCCTCATTGAGGAGCGCGTGGAGAACGGCGTTCCCGCCGACCTGCGCCCCGGCCGCGAGAGCGTGTGCGCCCCGAGCGCGAGCGGCCAGTACGGCTGGTTCGACGAGTGCGAGCCGGGCTGCTGCAAGCCGGGTCGTGGCGCGGAGAAACCCGTCGTCGCCGAATATTGCACCGGATGCACCGACCGGTCCGAAGAGGACTAGAGCAGGAGAGAAATGAGCCACAGCGAGTATATTCTGGGCACCCGAGGCTCCGCGCTCGCGCTCACCCAGAGCCGTCTGGCGGCCGAATCCGTCACCGAGCTCTACGCCAAGCATCAGCCGGGCGGTGAGCCCGCCGAAAGCGTGAGCTTTGAGCTGCGCACCGTCAAGACCGAGGGCGACGTGCTCACCGGCCCGCTGGCCACCCTGGGCGGCACCGGCGTGTTCGCCGCCGCCCTGCGCCAGCGCCTGCTGGACGGGGCTGACGCCCCCGCCGAGCAGCGCGTGGACATGGCCGTTCATTCCCTGAAGGACCTGCCCTCCGCGCCCTGCCCCGGCCTGGTCGTCGCCGCAACCCTCAAGCGTGAGGACCCGCGCGACGCCCTCGTGGCCCGCGACGGCCTCACCGTCGACACCCTGCCGGAGGGCTCCCGCGTGGGCACCGGCTCGCCGCGCCGAGCCGCCCAGCTGCGGGCCCTGCGACCCGACCTCGAGATCGTGGATATCCGCGGTAACGTGGGCACCCGCATCGGCCGCGTGAAGGGCCTCGAGGAGCACTCCGGCAAGCAGGTCGTCCTTCGCCAGAATGCCGAGACCGACGAGCACGCCGACCGCGGTGTGGGCACCGAACGCCTTGGCGATTGCGACGCCGTGGTGCTGGCCGTCTCCGGCCTCAAGCGCCTGGGCAAGGAACACCTGATTACCGAGTACCTGGACCCCAGCCGCATGCTGCCGGCCCCCGGCCAGGGCGCCCTGGCCCTGGAGGTGCGCGAGAACGAGTTCGGCAACCCCGATCCGGCCGTGCTCGACGACGCCGAGCTGGCCCGGCCGACCCGCTCCCTGGGCCGCGCGCTGATTGCCGCGAACCACTACGAGACGCGCCTGGCCGTCAGCGCCGAGCGCGCCCTGCTGCGCCGCCTGGAGGCCGGATGCGCCGCCCCCATCGGCGCTTTCGCCGAGATCGTTGAGGGCGACCTGGTGCTCAGCGCGGTGGTGGCCTCCCCGGACGGCACCGACCTGCTGCGTCACACCTCCGCGACCTCCGAGCTGGATGTGCCCGGCGCCGAGCGTCTGGGCGTGCGCGTGGCCGAGGACCTGCTGCAGATGGGTGCCGCCGCCCTGGCCGGTCTGGACGTCAAGTAGCCATGGACGAGGAGCAACGCCCCGCCGAACGGGGTGCCACGGTTCTGCTGACCCGCTCGGCGGCCCAGGGCGCGGCCTTCGCGCGCGCCCTCGCCGAGGAGTGGGAGGCTGAGCGGGCCGCTAAACCGTCCGCCCGCGAAAGCACCAGCGAAGAGACCCGTGAAGGTGACAACGGGGAGGGCCCGCGGGACCCTTCGCAGGACCGCCTGCGGAACACCGCGGCCCCTCGCGTGCTCTTCGCGCCCCTGCAGCAGGCACGCACCGTGCCCGCCACCGAGGAGTTGCGCGGTATTCCCGCGCTCCTGGAATCCGGGGTCTACGCCTGGGTGAGCTTCACGAGCGCACACACGGTGCGCGCCTGCGCCGAGCTCTGGGGTGAGGACTTCGCCCGCGCGGTTCACTCCGGGGGAGCGCGCATCGCCTGCGTGGGTGCGGCAACCGCCCGCGCCGTGCGCGCCCAGCTCGGACTGGACGCGGATTTTCAGCCGAGCGTTCAGAGCGCCGCCGGCATGCTCGCGGAGCTCGAAGGACCCGCGGCCGGGGCTGTCTCAACCGATTCAGCCGCGGCCGGGCCTGATTCAACCAAGCCCGCGGCCGTGCTGGTTCTGGAGGGCTCCAACGCCCGCCCGACCCTGCGCGAGGGCCTCAAAAACCTGGGCTGGTCGGTGACCGCGCGCGTGCTCTACGACATGGTGCCAGCCGAGCGGGTGGAGCCCGGCGAGCTGAGCCTCAGTGCCGCCCGCGCCCTCCTGCAGGGCGCAGACGCCCCCAACCCGGACGTAATCGTGGCGACCGCGCCCTCCCGCCTGCACGCCCTGCTCGACGGCGCGCCCGCGCTAGAGCCCGAATCCGTGCCGCCGGTGGTGGCGATTGGGGCGACCACCGCATCCGCCTGCCGCGCCCTCAACCTGCGCCACGTGCAGGCCGATTCACCCTCCCCGAGGGATTTGGCGCGCGCCGCCGTATCCCTCATGTAGGCGCATCCCTCATGCAGGTTCCCCACAGCTAAGACCACATATTTCTATCGAAGTTTTCAGGAGAGATCATGAACCTCACCCGCCGTCCCCGCCGCCTGCGCACCACCGCAGCCATGCGCTCCCTCGTCGCCGAGACCACCCTGCGCCCCTCGCAGTTGATTCAGGTGTTCTTCGTGCGCGACGGCATTGACGAGAAGCAGCCGATTCGCTCCATGCCCGGCCAGTACCAGCACACCCTGGAGAGCATCATCCCCGCCGTGCGCGAGGCCTACGAAGCGGGCATCCGCTGCCTCGACCTGTTTGGTATTCCCCGCGACGAGGATAAGGACGAGATCGGCTCGACCGCATGGGACCCGCAGGGCATCCTGAACCGCGCGATTGCCGTGTGCCGCGAGGAGTTCGGCGACGACCTGGTGGTCATGGCCGACACCTGCCTGGACGAGTTCACGAGCCACGGCCACTGCGGTGTGCTGGTCGATGACGGCCACGGCACGCTCGTGGTGGATAATGACGAGACCGTGGAGCTGTACTGCAAGATGGCGGTTTCGCAGGCCCGCGCGGGTGCGCACACCGTCTCGCCCTCGGGCATGATGGACGGCCAGATTGCGGCCATGCGCGCCGCCCTGGATGAGGCCGGCTTCGAGGACGTGTCGATTATGGCGTATTCGGCGAAGTACGCTTCGGCGTTCTTCGGCCCGTTCCGTGACGCTGTGGAGTCGACGTTCAAGGGCGACCGTAAGACCTACCAGCAGGACCCGGCCAACCGCCGCGAGTCGCTGCTGGAGGTGCGCGCCGACCTGGAGGAGGGCGCCGACATGGTCATGGTGAAGCCCGCCGGCAGCTACCTGGATATTGTGCGCGAGGTGGCGGAATTTTCGCCGGTGCCCGTGGCCGCCTACCAGGTGTCGGGCGAGTACGCGATGATTGAGGCCGCCGCCGCGAACGGCTGGATTAACCGCAAGGCCGTGGTGCTGGAGTCGCTGCGTTCGATTCACCGCGCCGGTGCGGACGTTATCCTGACCTACTACGGTACTGAGGCGGCCCGCTGGCTCCGCGAGCTGGACGCCTAAATCCCTCCCTCTTTGAACGCTGAGAAGCCACATGCTGTGTGAACAGCATGTGGCTTCTTTAGTGTTATACGGGCTATCGGTTTACTTGTACTGCGCCTTCTGGAAGGACGCACGGCGCGCCGCCTCCTCCGCGTGCTTACCCGCGGGGATGTGACCCAGGGTCGTGCAAATCGCGCGGCCGTCCAGGAAGTACCCGGCCAGCTTCTCGCGGTCGGCGGGGGAGTCGAGCCGAGCCCAGTCTCCCTGCTCCAGCTTGAACGCGAGCTGCGCAATCAGGCAGTCAATATTCGGGTCCTTCAGCGGGAAGGTGCGCTTGCTACCGTTGGGGAGCATCACCTCCACCTTCCACTGCGCGGGATCCTTCGCGTCCGTCTTAATCGCGTCCGGGTTGTTCGGGAGCACCCGGAACGCCCGGAGCGTCGAGTACTCGCGGGTCTTCGCCGGCAGCAGCACGCGGCCGGTCACGAAGGAATCGGGGTTGAACAGAATATAGCTGCGTACCTGCGCCCACGCCGTTAGGAGCGAGATTACCGCGCCGATTCCCAGGAGCATCGAGGTGTGGCCAACGTAGGGGAGGGCGATATCCTCCATCTCGAGCCCCGAGAGCGAGTACAGGAAGTACAGCAGGGCCTGAGCCGCCAGGAACTGCAGAATCCAGAACCCAACGCGGTCCAGACGAATCGGGCCGATGCCGGGAACCGCACCCTTCACGCGGAACGGCGCGCTCAGCCGACCCAGGGTCGCGGAGTAGATGCGGGGCATGCCCAGCGTGCGCTCATCGGCGCTGAAGCCGCGGGCCGTACGCCAGCTGCGGCGGCCCCAGCGGGCACCCGCGTACACCATGAGGAACGGCAGGATTAGCGCCGGTAGCAGGATGCCGTCGTAGGCGATATCCCAGTACAGCGTAAAGATGGACACCATCACGACCCACGCCCACGCGTACATCAGCACGTGCAACCAACCGCCCACGATGCTACTGCCGGGGATGCTCTCCAGCTGCTTCTTTGCCCGCTTCGTCACCGAGCCTTTCTGGGCAGAAGAGAGCGGCAAACCGCTCGCGGCCATATCCTCGAGGCGGATTCTCGCGGCCTCAACGGGATCCCCCTTGACCGCCACGAAAAGCTCCCGCGCCTTGGCGGCGGGAATATTCACCGGGTAGGCAATATCCACCAGCAGGCAGGCGAAGGTGTACGCCATGAAGGCGATCAGCCAGACGTCACGCACCGGCTCCAGGGGAATTCCCAGGGCAGACAAATCCATGGGTTTCTCCTCTCTCTATTCGCTCGCGTCTAGGCGGATGCGGCAGCAGCTGCGGCGGCCGGCAGGGCCGAGATGATACGGTCCATGGCCTCATCATTGTGGGCGGCAGAAACGAACCAGGCCTCGAACGCGCTCGGCGGCAGGTACACGCCGGACTCCAGCATCGAGTGGAAGAACGCGGTGTAACGGTCGGTGGCCGAGGCCTTGACGTCCGCGTAGTTGTGCACGCCCTTCTCGGAGGTGCCGAACGCCACCGAGAAGAGGTTGCCGGCGTTCTGGATGGAGTGGTCCACACCCGCGGCGGTGAACGCCTCGGTCAGGGCCCGGCGCAGCTGGGCGCTGCGGGCGTCCAGGGTCTTGTAGACCTCTTCGTCGGCCAGGGTCAGGGTCTCAATACCGGCAGCCACCGACAGCGGGTTACCCGAGAGGGTGCCGGCCTGGTAGACCGGGCCGACCGGGGCCAGGTACTCCATGATGCGGCGCTTACCGGCCAGGGCCGCGATGGGCATGCCACCGCCGATAACCTTGCCGAAGGTGAAGATATCGGGAACCCAGCCGCCGTCCTCGGGGGCGGCGTAACCCCAGTAACCTGCCGAGGAGACGCGGAAACCGGTCAGCACCTCGTCAAAGATGACGAGCGCGCCGTTGGCGTGGGCAATCTCGTGCAGGCCGCGGTTGAAGCCGGGCTCGGGGGCGACCACGCCCATGTTGCAGGGGGCCGCCTCGGTGATGACGGCGGCAATCTGACCCTCGTGGGTTTCGAAGGCCTCGCGCACGGCGTCCAGGTCGTTGTAGGGCAGCACGATGGTCTCGGCGGCGGTCGCGGCGGTCACGCCGGCAGAACCGGGTAGCGCCAGGGTTGCCACGCCCGAACCGGCCTCGGAGAGCAGCGCATCCACGTGGCCGTGGTAGCAGCCGGCAAACTTAATGATCTTGTCGCGGCCGGTCACGCCTCGGGCCAGGCGAATCGCGGTCATGGTCGCCTCGGTACCCGTGGACACCATGCGCACCTGCTCAATCGCGCCGGGAATCGCGGCGTTAATGCGGTTGATGACCAGCTCGGCCAGCTCCGCCTCGGGGGCGCTCGCCGCACCGAAGGACAGGCCGCGCGCGGCGGCCTGCTGAACGGCCTCCACGACCTGCGGGTGCGCGTGGCCCAGAATCGACGGGCCCCAGGAGCAGACCAGGTCAACGTATTCGTTGCCGTCCGCGTCGTACAGGTAGGGGCCCTTAGCCTTCGCCGCAAACGCAGGAGTGCCGCCCACGGAGTTGAAGGCGCGCACCGGGGAATTCACGCCGCCGGGAATCACCGCGCGGGAACGCTCGAATAGCTTCTCGCTGGCTTCGTGGTGTAGCGGGTGGGTGGGGGAGGGAGTCATCGTATCGGTGCCTTTCAAACGAGACGGCGAATTCAAGAATTACAGGGGACGAGGCGTGCCGGGCGGCAGAGCCCTCGCGCCGCTAACGTCCCGTACCCTAACCATCATAGGTGCTTCAGGTAAACCGCAGGTGACGAGCGTCTGAACGTACCGAAAGGTGACGACAAAACACTCCGGACGGGCGGGGTAACGGGCTGGGAAACGGAGGGGGAACGCGGCGGATTAGCGCAGGTGGCGGTCGGTATCCAGGCGGTTCAGCACCTGCGTGTCCTGATCGAACAGCCAGTTCTTATCGAATAGCAGACGCACGAAGGCCAGGCCCATACCCAGCGCCATGAAGATGAGCAGGGACTGCACGAAACCGGTTGCCGCCGAGTACATGTCACCGCTGGCAAAATGCGACATGGAACGGTAGAACGGGACACCCGGAACCATCGTCACCACGGCCGGAACCGACAGAGAAATACGGGTGTACTTGCGCTGGTGCAGCGGGGCCACAACCTCGGCCAGGATGCCCACACCAAACACGGCAATCGTCGCGGCCATATGCGCGGGCATGCCCGCCTCCACCATGTGAATACGGACGGGGTTCGCTACCGCAGCAATCACGCCACCCCACACGCAGGCCACCGGCGAGGCGGCGAAGAGCATCGCGAAGCCGGCCGCCGCAACACCCGAGGAGATAATCTGCAGGAGCAGATACAGGGTCGGGTCCAGATTCAGAGGGGCCGGAGAAGCCAATGGCAGGTGGAAGAGCGAACCCAAAACCCACACCGCAAAAGACGCGCTGAGCAGCAGCAAACCCACGTAGGTCAGACGCGAAATACCCGCGAGGAAGTCCATGCGGGAAATGTCGAGCATACCCGTCACCATGGGGAAGCCCGGCACCAGGAACAGCACCGAAGAAATAAAACCAACCATGTGGTTCGGGCTAACCAGACCCGCCGCAACCAGCACATTGACAACCGCAATGTACAGGCCGGCCGCCAGGAAGCCGCACGCCATCCACGTTGCCAAATGGCTCACCCCGCGCTTGAGAAGGGTCGAACGCAAAAACTGACCGGCACCGGCGGCGAGGAACACGACCGAGCACTCCACCAGGCCGCCGCGGTTCAGGAACGCGAACCCGGCACAGGCCACCGCCGACGCCAGCGCCAGCATCCAGCGGGTGTACAGCGGCTTGGCCGAATCGATGCGGTCCAGCTCGGCGTTCGCCTCCGCCGGGGTGATGCGTTCGGGCAGTTCGGAGATGAACTTGCCCAGCTGATCGATCTTGTGGGCGTTAATGCCCATCGTGCGCTGCTCGGCCACTTCGGTGCGGAAGTTACCCTCGGTGTACGAGGAGGTGGAAATCTCGGTGAAGGTCACCTGCGCGTGGTGCTCCTTCAGACCCACGGCCTTCGCCAGGCGCGCCATGGACGCCTTAATGCGGTACGCGCTCGCACCCGACTTCATCAGGATGCGGCCCAGTCGGAGCACCACCTGGGATTGGGCGACCAGGTGCTCGTGGGCGAGGCGGCTCGACCCGAGGTAGATGCTTCGGGTGTTCGTGTCGTAGTACTGTTCTGCGGAATCTGAGGGGTTGCTGGGCTGATGATCCATTAAAAACTCCGTGGCGCGCCGTCGTATGTGTAGTGGGCTGGGGTTCGTGTACGTCCCTCACTAGGATAGGCGAGATACCACGGCGGCGGTAGCGGCGGGGCGCCCCTTACCGGCGGACGGGCCAGCGGCCGTCGATGACCTCGGATTCCTTGCCCGGCTGCGTGCGCAACCACGCCTGAAAGTTCGCCGCCTGCTCCGCTGCCCACTGAATCTGCTGCTCGTGCAGCTGGTGGGCGTCTACGTTGAGGATCTCGGGGAACTGCTCGGTGAGCTTGACGAGCAGGCGCTCGGCGGCCAGGGCATCATCGGCGGAGGTGTGCGCGTTCTCTAGGGAGACACCGTACTCGGCGGCCAGCACCTCGAGGGTGCGCTTGCCTCGCTTGCGGGGGACGACGTGCTTATGCAGAACGTACGGGTCGAGCACCGCGCCGGGCGGCAGCTCACCGTTCGCGATGCCGTAGCGCAGCATCTCGTGGTGGAGCACCGAGAAGTCGTAGGCGGCGTTGAACGCGATGATGGGCACGCCGTCAAGGTTGAGCGCGCCGATTGCGCCGGCAAGCTCCCACACGACCTCGCGGGCGGGCCGGCCGTGCTCACGCGCGTACTCGGTGGTGATGCCGTGCACGGCGGCGGCACCGGCGGGAATCTCGACGCCGGGGTCCGCCAGCCATTCGCCGCGGCGCACCACGTTGCCCTGAGCGTCTAGCAGGATCAGGGAAGCAGTCACGATGCGGGCGGTGGTGACGTCCACACCGGTGGTTTCAAGGTCAAAAGTGGCGCGCAGGCCGTTCATCCAGGTCATGCTATAAGACTAACCCAGCAAAGAAGGAGGCGCGCGCCGGTTCGTTACTAGGGTTTGCAAGGTGACTTGGAACAGGTGCGGTGGTCGGGAAGGGGAAATGATATGTGCGGGGGAGAAGGACACCAAGAACACACTAATAAGGACAGCGGGGAACACGAAAGACTTAAAATCTAGTTTTTATATATAGACTGATAGATTTTGAGATATTTTAGTAACCTCAATATTCGAAAGTATGTGCAGCTTGGTAGTTATATTTTCGAATATATTAGTGTATAGTGGTGGGCATGGAATTTAAGCTAGGTGAACTTTTCTGTGGCCCTGGTGGCCTTGCTATTGGAGCAACTCGTGCTTCTATCTCTGACCCCAACTGGAAGATTGTTCACCAGTGGGCGACCGACTACGACGAAGATACGTGCAACACTTACCGCCAAAATATCTGCCCGGATCGCCCCGAGTCTGTAGTGCATGCTGATATTCGAGAGCTTGACTACTCTGTGCTAAAAGAACTGGGCGATATTGATGGTCTAGCCTTCGGCTTCCCTTGCAATGATTTTTCCACCGTGGGGGAGCAGAAGGGACTGGATGGCACCTACGGTCCGCTTTACACCTACGGCGCAAAGGCTTTGGAAATGTTCCAGCCTCTGTGGTTCCTGGCCGAGAATGTCGGCGGACTCCGTAGTGCTAACGAGGGTAAAGCCTTTAACCAGATTCTCGAAACCTTTGAGAAGGCGGGCTACAAGCTTGTAACCAACCTATACAAGTTTGAAGAATATGGCGTTCCTCAAGCACGTCACCGAATTATCATCGTGGGTATTCGTAACGACCAGGATGTAGAGTTCAAGGTTCCTTCTACCGAGCCTTATCGCAACCACGATGTATCGGCTCGTACTGCCCTGGAGAATCCTCCTATCACTTCCGATATGACCGGTACTGAACTAACTAAGCAGTCAAAGGTTGTGCAGGAACGTTTGTCTTATATCAAGCCGGGGCAGAACGCTTTTACTGCGGATATTCCTGAGCATCTTCAGCTAAAGGTTAAGGGCGCAAAAATTTCCCAGATTTACAAGCGTCTTCACCCTGAAAAGCCTGCTTATACCGTAACCGGTTCTGGCGGCGGTGGTACTCACATGTATCACTGGGAAGAGAACCGTGCGCTCACTAACCGTGAGCGTGCACGTTTGCAGACTTTCCCTGACAACTACAACTTTGCAGGTAGTAAAGAGTCTGTTCGCAAGCAGATAGGCATGGCGGTTCCTGCCGAAGGAGCCCGTGTTATATTTGAAGCGATTTTGAGGACGTTTAAGGGCGAAGAATACCCTAGTCAAGAAGCATCCTACTAATCGAAGAAACTGCAAAGGAGTAGTTTGTATGGCTCGTAATACGTGGTGGGTTACCCGCCCCAAGCGTAGTCTGCCGCCCGTTCCCCGCTGTCTGATGGCAATTGCTCTTGAAGCAGAGGGCAAAGTCTGGAAAACGACTGATAAGACAACGGAACTGACCATCGAAAAGAACCTGGAGCTTGCCGGTCTTAAAGCGAAGGGAAAGCGTCGAGATCAGACTGGTGGCGGGGCCCGCACGTATCGAGCCTGGCTGAAAAGTCTCGGCCTTGTCTTTATGGATGAGGGCGGAAAGTTCTGGTTAACGGACGCTGGAGAAGCACTGGTAAAGCAGGAAATGCCTCCTCTTACGGTGCTCAAGAAGCAGGTTTTGGATTATCAATTCCCCAGCGCCTTTACCTATAAAGGGCAGTCTGCTGTCGATTCACGATTCAAAGTTCGCCCTTTCGTCTTCCTCCTGCAGCTTCTTCTGGACGAGCGTCTTGAAGGCTACCTGAATGAGAAGGAAGAAATCGGGAAAATCGTCATCGTACATGGCGTATCGAATAAGCAGTCGTGTGTGGATGACGTCGTATCTCGTATCCTTGAACACCGTCGTATCGGTGACGAATCTCTGGAAGAGAACTATGTAGAGCTCTATACCACTCCTAGGGCTGCTCCTCTTCTCGAGAAGATTTTCGCGAATCACGGAGACATCGCGAATACCTGTGGTAACTGGCTGGGGTACACCCAGCTTATTGAACGTTATAAGGGCACCTGGACGATTGCTTCGGGTGCTGAGGATGAAGCACGGGGGCTCGTCGAGGAGTACTCATCGAAAGCGCTGGTCGCTAAGCCTAACGATGAGGAATACTTCCAGCGTAAGTATGGTTTGCGCCCCGGTAAGTTCAAAGACACTCGACGTCTTGAGGGGACCGGTAGCGTTTCTTCGAAGAAGATTGAGGAGAAGAACGTTCTTCTGGTCGCCGAAAAATACGTGGCTGAGCGTCTTATCAATCGTGTGGATACCCAGCTCGTTGCTGATATTGCGGCGGAGACAGGCGTTTCTGCGGTGGAAACCGAACGTATTCTCTCCGCTAAGTATCCGAACGGCCTTGTCGATTCCTTCCTTTCTGAGTACGTACAGATGGCCTTTGAATCACGCGATAGGGCTACTGAATTTGAGAAGGCAACAACTTCAATTTTTGCCGACATCTTTGGGCTCTACGCAGAGCATATCGGTCAGAAGGGCATCGTCCCGGACGTGGTTGTCGCCTCTCGTGAAGAGGGCTGGTCTGGCATCTTGGATAGCAAAGCATATGCCAAGGGATACAGTATCGGACATGACCACCGTAACCGTATGGTCGAGTACATCGAACGGTACCCGAAGTATGGCCCTGAATTTGCGACGCTCGCGTTCTTCTCGTACGTGGTTTCAGACTACAAGAATTCGGTGACGCCTCAGATTCGTACTATCTCTGAGAAATCCGGTGTCCCCGGGTCGGTGATTACTGCGCGAGATATTGTGCGTATGGTGGAACGTCATCAGAAGAAGCCGTACACCCACTCGGAGATTCGCGAAATTTTCTCGCTGAATCGTGCAATTACGTTTGAAGATATTGAATAGAAGATTAATTTCTTCTTATAAAGATTTTGTGTGAAAGGGAATATTTTATGGATCATAATATGTGGTGGTTTACCCGTCCCAAGCGTAGTTTGCTATCTACCCCTCAAGCTTTGAGGGAATTCGCTCTTTTGTATGAGGGGCGCACCTGGGGTTCTCAGGGGCGGGAGGGTGAGCTTTCCTTTGAAGAAAATCTTGAACGCGCAGGAATTAAGGGAGAAGGGTCTCGGTTTGACCGAACGGGTGGAGGGGCTCGTACATACCGCACTTGGCTTAGATGCCTTGGGCTTTTTTATCAAGATAAAGACGAAGTATGTTATCTGACGGATGCTGGGGAGGCACTAGTTAAAAATGATATGCCTCCTTTTGATATTATTAAAAAACAGGTTGTGGAAAATCAGTTCCCCAGCGCTTTCTCCTATGAAGGACCTTCTTCAGTTGATAGTCGTTTTGCGGTGCGTCCTTTTATTTTTATTCTTCAGCTTCTGCTGGATGAGCGTCTTGAGAAATATCTTAATGAAAAAGATGAAATTGCAAAGGTTGTCATTGAGCATGGAATCTCTAATGGGCAAACTTGTGTAGATAATGTTGTGTCGCGCATCCTTGAATACCGACGTATTGGTGATGAATCACTAGAGAATAACTTTATTGATTTATATAGACTTCCTAATGCCAGATCAGAGGCTACCATGGCTAATGTCGTTAAGGGACTTAGGAATATTGTTAATACCTGCGCTAACTGGTTGGAATATACCCAGCTTATTGAACGGAAAAACGGTAACTGGTCTATTGCTGCTGGTATGGAGGAAGAAGCTCGAGAACTGGTAGAGAAATATAAGGATAAACCACTACTGGACCAGCCTGATAACGAGGAGTATTTTCAGGGGCGATATGGTTTGCGTCCAGGAAAGACCAGGTACACCTCTCGTCGTGGCAAGAAGGGTCGTGTATCCCCAGAAGATATTAGGGAACGACTTGTGCTCTTGTGCGCTGAGGAATATGCAAAGACATGTTATATCGAGAGGGTAGATGAGCAACTCGTTACTACTATTTCAGAAAAATCTGGAGTGCCCTTCAAGGATACGGAGCGGATTCTTTCAGGAAAGTATCCGCATGGATTTAAGGACCGATTTCTCCAGGAGTATATTGAGTTGTCACGCAGTGGGCGTGATAAGGCTACCGAATTTGAGAAGGCAACTTCTTCAATTTTTGCCGATGTTTTTGGGCTCCGTGCTGAGCATATCGGGCAGAAGGGTATCGTGCCTGACATCGTTGTAGCTTCCCGTGGTGAAAAATGGGCGGGAATTTTGGATACCAAATCCTACAAGAAAAAATATAGTATTAGCAATGATCATAAAAATCGCATGCTTGAATATATTGAACGTTACTCGGAATATGGGTTGGAATTTGCCAATCTTTCATTTTTTGCATACGTAGTCTCGGACTATGGAAAAAATATAAATTCTCAACTAGAGAATATTTCGAATAGATCTGGTCTTTTGGGGTCTGTTATTACGGCTCGGTATTTAGCTCGTATGGTGGAACGGCATCAGAAGAACCCATATTCGCATGAAGAAATTCGCAAAATTTTCTCTGTGAACCGCGCTATTACTTTAAAAGACATTGACTAGTTAGGGCTGAGGCTCACCCGCAAGTTTTGATATTTGACTTGTGGGTGAGCTTTTTACATTACTCAACACCTTCATCCCCAGAGGCGGCTAGGGAGGTTTGTCTGCGGGCCCCGAATGACCTGCGGCGGGGCGGACCCGCCGCCCACCCGATAGACTGAAGCCATGACAACTCAACTGCTCACCGGCATCCCCGGCACCGGCAAGACCCATCACCTCACCGAACGCGCCCTGCGCTACCTCTCCGACGGGAACGACCCCGCCCGCCTGCTCATCCTCGCACCCACCCGCACCGCCGCAACCCGCATGCGAGACACCATCGCCGCCGCCAGCGACCGCAGCCTCTCCGTAGCACCCACCCGAGCCTGGGCAGCCTACGCCTTCGACCTGCTCAAACGCGCCCAAACCCGCGGGCTACTCAGCGGCGTAGAAGGCAACCTCAAGCTCCTCTCCGGCCCCGAACAAGACGTCATCATCGGCGAACTGCTCGCCAACCACGCCGAAGGCATCGCACTCGGCCCCGCCTGGCCCGACTCCCTCCGCGAAGCCCTACCCACCCGCGGATTCCGCCACGAAATCCGCGACTTCTTCGACCGCATGGCCGAATACGACCTCACCGCCGAGGACGTCCAGGCCCTCGCCCGCGACTACAACCGACCCGTCTGGGCCGCCCTCGCCCAGCTCCACACCGAATACCGCGCCGTGCGAGCCCTCCGCGCCAAAAACGCCTACGACCCCGCCGTGCTCATCAACGACGCCTGCCGGCTGCTACTGCGCAACCCCGAATTCCTCGCCGAAGAGCGCCGCCGCTACGACCTCATCCTCATCGACGACGTGCAGGAGCTCAGCCCCTCCACCTACCGCCTGCTACGCCTCATCGCCGCCGAAGAGCCGCCCGCAGACGCCGCCGAGCTGGCCGCAGAATACCCGGACGTCTTCGCCGCCGCGCCCGAAGTCATCATGACCTACAGCGACGAAGCCGTCGTCCAGGGCTTCCGCGGCGCCCGCCCCGACCTGGTGCGCACGCTGCCCGAAAGCTTCCCGCACCTGGCCGAACGCACCCTAACCACCTCCTACCGTCTGCCCGCACTCATGATGCCGCTCGTGGCGGATATTCGCCGCCGCCTGCCGCGCTACAGCCGCTACGTGCCCACCGCCGAGACAGACAGACAGAAGACCCCCGCAACTTTCGGACGCATCAACACCACCCCCGCCGACGAAGCCCTCACCTGGGGCGCCGTGGACGAGCCGCTGCTACACCTGGGCGCCGACGGCAAAATCCTCGACCCCGCGCACTACCGCACCGCACCCGCCGGAGTGTATAAGTATGCGCTCTCCAGCGCCCAGGACGAGGCGAACCTGCTCGCCCAGCTGCTGCTCGAAGACCGCATCTACGGCAACCGCCCCTACCGCGAGAGTGCTATCATCGTGCGCAACGGCGCGGACGTGGCGCGCATCCGCCGCGTGCTCTCGGCCAGCGGTATTCCCTCGCGTACCTCCGCCGCCCTCGTGCCCGTGCGTGACGAACCCGCCGTACGTCCCTTCCTCGACGCGCTCAGCCTGCTCGTCTACGCCCGCAAACGCGGCGAGAAGGCCCTCAACCCAGCCGTCACCGGCGCGGGCTACGAGGCCCTGGGCCCCGACGAGGCCGAAGAGATTATGCGCAAGAGCCTCGACGACGTCATCGCCGAAGAAAACCGCTCCAACCCCCTCAACGGGGCGAACAGCGCCATCACCCTGCTCACCTCGCGGCTGGGCGGCGCATCCAGCATGGACGTGCGGCGACTCCGCCAGCAGCTACGATCCGTCGAGCTGCAAACCGGTGGCCACCGCCCCAGTGACGACCTGCTGCTGGGCGCCCTGCTGCATCCCGAAACCCTGCCCGCCGAGGGCGTGGGGCGCGCCGTGCACCGCATCGCAGCCGTGCTCTCCGCGGGCCGCAAGGCACTCGCGCGCCCCGACTCCACCAGCACCGAGGTGCTCTGGGCCCTCTGGGAAGCCAGCGGCCTCGAAAAAACCTGGGTCGCCCAGTCGCGCGGCGCGGGCCCCGAAGCCGACGCCGCCCACCGCAACCTCGACGCCATGATCGGTCTCTTCGAGGCCGCCGACCGATTCGACGAGCAGATGCGCGGCGCCGGTGCCGAACAATTCCTGGACTTCATCGACGCGCAGGACCTACCCATGGACACCCTGGCCGCCCGCGGCGTACGCCAGGACGCGGTGGAAATCCTCACCCCCGCCCTGGCCGCAGGCCAATCCTGGCGCACCGTATATGTATGCGGCCTGCAGGAGGGCACCTGGCCCAACACCACCGTGCGCGGCTCCCTGCTGGCTACCGGCGACCTGGTCGACATCTGCGACGCCAGGATGCGCCGCCCCGCCCCCGCTAACCCGGCCCACGCTAACCCCGACGCGCAGGCAGAGGGGGAGCAGGTGCCGCCCGCACGTATTCGCAGCTACCCCGAACGCGTGCGCGACACCCGCCACGACGAGCTGCGCATGTTCGCCGTCGCCGCCACTCGAGCCAGCACCCGCCTGGTGCTGACCGCCGTGCGCAACGAGGACGAAGCTCCCGGCGAGTTCTTCGACTTCGTGGTGCCCACCGACGCCGAGAACGACTCGCCCGAGGTTCCCATCACCCGCGTGCGCCGCCCCGCCACCCTGCGCTCGCTCGTGGCGGAGCTGCGCCGCACCCTCGTGGAGGATGCGCTCACCGCCATGAGCGCCGAGGACGCCGAGCTGAAGAACGCGGCCGGCTCGCCTGGATTAGAAGCTCACGCACCCGATGCCCCCGCTACCGCAGAGGATGCGCTGAACCCCGAGGCCGCCCTGAACCCGGAGGCCGCGGCCTTCCGCTTCGACGCCGCATCACGTACCCTGGCCCGCCTGGCCCGCGTGCAGGCGCCCGGCGCATCCCCCGAGCAGTGGTGGGGCTTGCTGCCGCTGTCGAGCACCGAGCCGTTCTTCGCTCGCCCCGCCCAAGAATCGCCAGAAAATGGCGCCGACGAGGGGCGACGCATCATCGCGCTCTCGCCCTCGCGCCTGGAAACCATCCACAACTCCCCGCTGGACTGGTTGGTTTCCGCCGCCCGCGCCGAGGCCCAAACCGACCTCTCCCGCTCCCTGGGCACCCTCGTGCACGCCATCGCCGAGGAGTACCCGACCGGCACCCTCGAACAGCTCCAAACCGCCCTCGACGAGCGCATTAGCTCCCTCGGCGTGCCCGCCCGTAGGGAGGACGAGAGCGAAGAAGAATACCGCGAGCGCGTGCCCTGGGAGGCCTACGCCCTCTACGAGCGGGCCAAGCGCATGATTCTGCGCCTGAGCTACTACTACCGTCAGCACATGGGCGACGCCGGCTGGCAGAACCTCGGTGTTGAAGGATCCTTCTCGGTGCGCGTGCCCGTGCCCTTCGACCCGCAGGGGGAAGTGGGCGAGCTGGATGCGCTCCTCACCGGCCGCGTGGACCGCCTGGAGGAGGCACCGGAGAGGGACGGCACCCGCCGCTTCGTCATCGTCGACCTGAAGACCGGCAAAAGCAAGCCGGACGGGACGGCCGTGGCCACGCACCCGCAGCTGGCCGCCTACCAGATTGCGGTGGAGGCCGGTGCGGGCGAACAACTGGAAGAGCGTTACCGTGCCGAAGCCGCCGCCCTAGAAGCAGGCGAACCGCTACCAGACACCCGTCCCCAGGAGCTGGAGTACACCGGCTACACGGGGCGTTCCGCCGGTGCCGCGCTCATGCAGGTGGGCGTCTCGGACGTGAACGATGACAGCAAGGCCCGCCTGCAGGTTCAGCCCGCCCTGGAGGATAACGACGAATGGGCCGTGGACTTGGTGCAACGAGCCGCCGAGCTCATCGCCGGTGCGCAGGTGCAGACCCGCCACCGCGAGGGCAACCACGGGCACGGGTGCCGCCTGCCCGAGCTCTGCCCGATATGCACCCGCGGCCGCCAGGTGACTCAGCCCTAACGCGATGCGGCCCTAGCGGAAGAGGCCCCGCGCCGGGTGGCTGCAGTTCACTCACCCGGCCACCCATCAGGCCGCCCGCTGACCGCGCTCGCCGGTACCCCGGCACCGGTACAACACGAACCATTCACTCACCCTCAACGACGAAAGATGAGGACCCATGACCAACCCCGCCACCGCCTCCGGACAGCCGCTCACCCCCGCCCAGTGGTGCGAGCGCAACACCTGGCAATTCGCCGACGGCACGCTCCTGGCCGACCTGCCCGCAGGAGCAACCCCCGCGGGCGGCTACCGTAGCGCCCTCGACATTGCCGCGATGCTCAACGGCCCCGACGGCAAGAAACCCACACCCGAACAGATCCGCATGATTGAGGCCGGCCCCGCCCCGACCCTCGTCATCGCCGGTGCCGGTTCGGGCAAGACCGCGACCATGGTC
Organism: Rothia sp. HMSC062F03; assembly: GCF_001836905.1. Taxonomy (NCBI): domain Bacteria; kingdom Bacillati; phylum Actinomycetota; class Actinomycetes; order Micrococcales; family Micrococcaceae; genus Rothia; species Rothia sp. HMSC062F03. The sequence goes on from NZ_KV830861.1 coordinate 415,391, forward strand.
GACCGCGTGATCTGGCTGGTCGACAACGGCTTCGTGCGCCCCGAGGAGGTGCTCGGCGTGACCTTCACCCGCAAGGCCGCCACCGAGCTGCGCAACCGCATGCGCGCCGGCCTGAACACCCTGCGCCGCAGCCGCCGACTCGAACCGACCGAGGAGGAACTGCGCGAGGGCATCGCGGACCCGACCGTGCTGACCTACCACTCCTACGCGAACAACCTCGTCAAGGAGTACGGCCTGCGCCTGGGCGTGGAGCAGGACGCGCAGATGCTCGGCGACGCGCAGAAGTGGCAGCTGGCCGCGCAGATTGTGCAGTACTGGGAGGGTGAGCTACCGCAGGATCAGGGTGATGTGCCCCTCTCGGCGGCCACCATGATTAACCAGCTGCTGCGGCTTTCCGACGAGTGCGCCGAGCACCTGCGCGAGCCGCAGGAGGTCATCGACTTCTGCACCGAGCAGCTGGCCGCCTACGCCGCGGTGCCCGATTCTCGCCGCCCCGTCAAGAAAGAACGGGACATTCAGAAGGTTCAGCGACTCCTGCGTAACCGACGGGTGTACGCGCAGATGGCGCAGAGCTACGCCCGCGTGAAGGCGCGCATGCAGGTGCTGGACTTCGGCGACCTTATGCGCCTGGCCGCGCGCATCGCCGAGAGCGACCCGGCGATTCGCGAGGGGGAGCGCGCCCGCTTCAAGGTGGTTCTGCTGGATGAGTTCCAGGACACCTCCCACGCGCAGATGCGCCTGTTCTCCTCGATTTACGGGGCCGATGAGGCGGCCGGTATTCCCGCGCACCCCGTGATGGCGGTGGGCGACCCGAAGCAGTCGATTTACGGCTTCCGCGGCGCCTCCGACGGCCAGATGTTCAGCTTCTACCGTCACTTCCCGACCCCGCACGCGCAGCCGCTCTTCCTGTCAGTGGCGTGGCGTAACGACATCTCGATCCTGAACGCCGCGAACCACGTGGCCGAAAAGCTCAAGGACGTTCCCGAGTGGGTGCGTGCGATGCGCGGCGATATCAGCGCCGATCAGGTGCCCGACCTGCGCCCGCGCTGCGTGCTGGTCGGGGAGGAAGACACTCCCGCCTTCGAGGAGGCCGCCTCCGGGATGACCGGTCGCGTGGAGATGACCTACTACGACTCCGACCGCGCGGAGGCCGCGGGCATTGCCGAGCGGATTGCCGGGATGCGCGCCGAGGCCGTGCGCGAGTACGAACGGGCCTACGCGGCGCACCGCGGCGGCGACGGTTCGGTGCGTCCGCGCCTGAAGATGCCCGAGGTCGCCGTGCTGGCCCGCTCCCACGGCCAGCTGGACACGATTCGCGAGGAGTGCGAGCGCCTGAACATTCCGGTGCAGCAGGTGGGCCTGGGTGGCCTGCTCTCTCAGCCGGAGGTCGTGGACCTGGTCTCGGCGCTGCGCGTGCTGGCCGACCCGAACCGTTCGGATGCGCTGGCCCGCCTGCTCACGGGTGCCCGCTGGCGCCTGGGCGGTGCCGACCTGCTGGCGCTGGGGGATTGGGCGCAGTCGCTGGTTCGCGAGCGTGAGCGGGCCCTGCGGGAGCAGATGGCCCTGCGCCTGCTCGAGCAGGCCGAAGAGGTCGAGGACGGCCCCTCCGAGGGTACCGGCCGGGGTACCCGCGGCCGCCTGACCGCCGAGCATCTGCGCGCCGCACAGGAGCAGCTGGACCAGGTGCTCAAGGGCGCGGTGGACGACTCCTCGGGGTACGTTTCGCTCATCGAGGCGGTCGAGAACCTGCCGCAGGACGGCCCGGACGGCGAACCCCTCTACGGCGAGCACTACCGTGGCCGCCGCTTCTCCTCGGCGGGCCTGGAGCGTCTGCGCGCCTTCGCCGAGCAGATGCGCGTGCTCCGCGCGGGCCTGAGCGACGACCTGGGCAATCTGCTCTACGAGATTGAACGCACCATGCTCCTGGACATTGAGCTGGCGGTCCGCCCGGGTACCGACCCGCTGGTGGCGCGCGTAAACCTGGACGCCTTCCACGAGGTGGCCGCCGCCTACGGAATGTCGGCCCCGCGCATCAACGCCATGATTTACGCGGGCGCCGACGGCGTGAGCGCGGAGGAGGGAGAGCCGGGCGCTCGCCGCTTTATGCTCTCCTCGGGCGGCGTGAGCTACGTGATGGGCTTCCTCGCCTGGCTGGAACGCGCGGACGACGAGGAGAAGGGCCTGGAGCTGGGCTCCATCGACCCCGACCCGAACGCCGTTCAGCTGATGACGATGCACGCCTCCAAAGGCCTGGAATGGGACCGCGTTTTCCTGCCGGGCCTGTGCGGCACCGTCGGCGGCGCGCAGACCCCGAACCTCTGGCAGATCACGGCCAACGTGGCCCTGCCCTGGCCCCTGCGCGGCGACAGCGAGTACCTGCCCTCAATCCTGGAACGCCCCGAGGAAATCGCGGAGTTCGAGGAGGCCAAGAAGCTCGAGGAATACCTGAAGGCCCACAAGGGGGACGCCGGCGAGCACGCGGGCATGGAGGACCGCCGCCTCATGTACGTGGCGATGACCCGCGCCCGCAACCTGCTGGCCGTGAGCGCCTTCCGCTGGAAGAGCACCGCGAAGACCCCGCAGCCGGTCCAGCCCTTCTGGATGGAACTGCTGTGGACCCTGGCCGAGGCCTACCGGCGGCACGCCGAGGACACGGTGGAGTTCCCCTGGACCGCCCCGCAGCTGGTCGGCATGGGCCTGGTCTTCGTCGTGGCCGACCCCTCGGACGACGGCAAGAAGAAGCCGATCGATAACGTGACCCCCTGGGTTGAGTTCATCGCCGACACGGGGTACCGCCTCAAGGAGCCGGTGACCCTGGCGCAGGGCACGGTGCTGACTCCCGAGGGCCTGCCCGACCCCGAGGAGGCGGGTGAGGTCCCTTACGCCTGGGCCCTGGCGGGGGCGATAATTCCCTCCCTGATGCGCGAGGTACAGCTCTCGCCGCTACCGATGCGCGTGCGCACGGTGCGGGAGAACTGCGAGCGCCTGGATCTGCCCGCGCCCGAGTGGCTGGACGAGCTGGCCGCCGAGGAAGCGGAGCGCGCATCCCAGCCTCCGCGCCCCGGCTATTCTCCCGTGATGGCCGCGGCCCTGCCCGTCGTGGCGGGCGGCTGTTTCAGCGCCCAAACCTACGAGACGATAAACCCGCACCTGGGTGCGGTGCTAACCGCCATGTGGCCCTTCGACCCGCTGGAACGCCCCGTGATTTGGCGCTGGCGCTCCGAGGAGGACCTGAACGAGGGCACCGAGGCGATTCTGCGCCACGGACGCCACGAGGAGTTGAACCGCGAGATTGCCATTAACTCCACGAGCCGCCGCGAGGCGGTGGAACGGGCCGCCCTGGCCGTCGAAAACGCGGTCGCCGAGCTGGAGGCGCAGCTTGCTGCCGGTGCGGATCTCACCGCCCCCGAGCCCGCCGGGGCCGTTCCCGAGGCCCTGCGCCGCCGCGCCCAGGATTGGGAGCGCGAGGCCGATTTGCTCATGCGCCTGGCCGAGCACACCGAGCCGGTGCTGGCCGAGCAGCTGCCCGGTCACCTCTCGGCCTCCACGTTCATTCGCCTGAGCGAGGATCCGCAGGGCACGGTGCACGAGCTGTTGCGCCCGGTGCCGCAGCGTCCCTCGCGTGCGGCGACCATCGGTACGGAGGTGCACGCCCTCATTGAGGAGCACTTCGGTGTGGTGCCGAGCGCCGATCCGCTTGAGGTCCCGGAGGCCGAGGACACGCTGGGTGTGACCCTGCCCGGCGCGGTCGAGCCGGCGGGAGAGACAGCGTCGGAGGAAGTAGCGGGGGAGGAACACCCCGAGTTCGCCGAGGGCCTTCCGCAAGACGCCCTCTTCGACGAGCTGTCCCTCGCCGAGGAGAGCGAGCAGGATTCCTCCGTGCGCTCGCTCTGGGAGCGCTTCGCGGCGAGCGAGTGGGGCTCCCCCGAATGGAAGGAACGCATCTGGGCCGTGGAGTACCCGGTTGAGACCCACGTGGAGGGCGTGAGCCTGCGCGGCCGCATCGACGCCGTGTTCCGCACCGAGGACGGGGACGGCGAACGCTGGATTCTGGTGGATTGGAAGACCGGTCGCCGCCCGAAGGCCGCGGACATGCAGGCGCGCCGCTTCCAGCTGGGCCTGTACCGCATCGCGTTCTCCCGCATCATGGGGATTGACCCGGAGCGCATCAGCACGGTGTTCGTCTACCTGGGCGGCAAGCGCGTGGAGGAGGTGTGGGACGAGCAGATTCGCGGTGGCCTGCCCTCGGAGGCGCAGCTGGCCGCAGTGATCCGCAAGGCCCGCGCGGGCGAGGGCTAGGCGCTCGCGCTTCCCGGCCCGGCCGCCAATAGCCCGGCCCCTGCCGTCAATAGCCTAAACGGATGCGCAAAAGCCCGGGCCGACCCCATCGCGGGGTCGGCCCGGGCTTTTCTCACTCTCGAAGTGAATAGCAGAAAACGCCTCTCGGCCCTACTGCATTAGGGCGGGGAGGCGTTCTCAGCCGCTGAAGAACTATAAAGGTACTTCGTGCCCTCGCACGCTCGGATCATCCGCAGACAACTGCCGCCGTGGCGGCCTCACTCACGCCGTCTGCGTGCCGTGGGGTTCGCGTGCGTCTTTACTCTCAAACACAACCTCGAAAGTACCTCTATAGAATTCTGCCATCGGTGATTGGTTGCGCGGTGCATGAATCCGGCTCGGGGTGTGACATGACCGGTCACGGTCCCCGTCCAATCGTTCCCCCTCGATACCGCTGCCACGGTATCGGCGCTGGTCAGTACGCTTTTGGGGGCTGTGCTCGTTCTCTGTGGAACGGTACAGGAAAAGTATTCCAGGACTTGACAAAAAAGTCTAAGCGTAAAATAATTGCCCCAAAATGCATGTTTTTGGGCATGTTTCAAGGTGAAATTGAAGCCTTGTGGAGTCCTATTCTGGGTGTTTGGGTTGTGTGGGATTTTGTGAATAAACTCTGCATGAAGAGGTGCGTTCTTTTTTAAATCACACCTTCAACTCTCACCCTTAATTGCAATTTTTCGTGCACAAAAATGCAGAACAGGCGCTCAAAATGTGTTGGAAAATACATTGAAAAATTCGGTGGGAACGCCCTAAATCCTCCGGAAAAGCGCTCTATTAGTATGTTCATGGCCCCCGAGGCCTGCGCGAAGCAGGCTCCCGGGGGCCATGAATCTTAAAGAATAGGGGGGGGCTCGGCGGCTCGGCGGCTCGGCGGCGCTCACTGAGGGGCTCATGCGGCCGCCGTCCAATAACGGGCTACCCAATAACGAGCCCAGCTCTGCTAGTCTTGCGGTCCGCTCATGAGCGGGGGAGTGTCCTCCTGGCCGAGTAGCTCGCCCGAGGAACGCAGATCGTCCTGAATATCCAGGAGCATCGACACCGCGTGGGTCGCGCCGTCCTTATCGTCGGTCTCGACCGTGTGGGTGAGCCACTGGGCCACCGCGAACTCGGCGTAGAAGTTCGCGCGCTGCGCCAGGTAGGCGTCGGGTAGCTGCGGCATCTGCTGACGGTACACCTCCACGGCCTCGTCGGTGAAGTCGATATCCTCGCACGAGTACAGCCACGCGAAGTCCTGCGCGGGGTCGCCCACGTGCACGTCGGACCAGCCGGTCACCTCGACGATGCGCGCCTCGGAGGGGGTCACCTCCAGCACCAGGTTCTCGGCCCCCATATCGGCGTGCACCACGCGTGGGCGGAACTGCCACATGGGGCCGGGGGAGAGGACCGCCTGCCAGTGCGCGAGCAGGTCGGCGGGCACCTTGCCGGTAGCGGCGGCGCGCTCGAGTTCGGCAATCTTGCGGCGGCGAATCTGCTCCGAAGAGTAGGAGGGCAGGTCGGCTTCGTAGATGATGTCCTCGGGCATCACGTGCAGGGTCGCAATATCCTTGGCGATAATCGCGGCCAGGGAGGGACGCCCCTGAGCGACCTCGCGGCGGCTCAGCTCGGCAAGCTGGTCCACGTCGTAGACGGAGCCGGGGATGTGCGTGTACACGAAAACATTGCCGCCGGCGTACGGCACGATGCCGGCGACCGTGGGCACGGCGAAGGGCAGGCGGGCGCGCAGGCCGGGGCTGAAGGACTGCAGGATGAGGTGCTCGGCCTCCAGACGCATGCTGGCATCGGGACGGCGCGGGGCGCGCACACGCCAGCGGCGACCGGCCGAGTCGGCGATGATGGCCGAGTCGAAGTCGCCGCTATCTTCGCGGACCGCCTCGGCGCCGACGGGGTAGATTCCGGGCACTCCGGCAGAGACGATGGCTGCAAGCTGAAGGGGAGATAAAGTCACGGGTTAAGGTTACCAAACCATGTGAGCACCCCGAGCCTTTCACCGTATGTTTATGCTGACTAGTGAAGAAAGTTTTGGGCGATGCCTACCCCTCCGGCGGGCGGAATCCCGGGGGAACGCATCACCACGCATTTCGCCGCCCGCGCACGGCCGCCTGCAAGTAGCCGCCGCGGCCGGTTCCCTGCGGTTCCCCCGCGGGCAGGGGCGCAGCGAAGGGGCAGGTTCTCGGTGAACGGGCGCGCTTGCGGTGAACGGGTGCGCGCCCGGGCCTGCTGTGATGTTCGGCAGGGAATACAATGGAAGACCGGGCAATAGCGGCGCAGACCTTCCCGGTCCCGCCCTGTACATCCCGTACGCCCAGCCCGCAGAACCAGCACAGATTCAGCGCGAATCCAGCAACCGCGCCGAGCCCCGATGGAGAACGATGACCGCACTACCCCCGCAGCCGCAGCACGCACTCTCCGCTGACGATATCCTCGCGGGCCTCGACCCCGACCAGCGCGCGGTCGCCACCGAGCTCGACGGGCCCATGCGCGTGCTCGCCGGTGCCGGCACCGGCAAGACCCGCGCGATTACGCACCGCATCGCCTACGGCATCGCGATTGGCCGCTACCAGGGCCCGCGCGTGCTCGCCCTGACCTTCACCCTGCGCGCGGCCGAAGAGATGCGCACCCGCCTTCAGCAGCTCGGCGCGTTCGGCGTGCAGGCGCGCACCTTCCACTCGGCGGCCCTGCGCCAGCTCACCTACTTCTGGCCGCAGGTCGTGGGCGGCACCTTCCCCTCCATCGTGCAGAACAAGGCGGCGCTCATCACCGAGGCCGCGAACCGTCTGCGCATCAGCACGGACCGTTCCCTGCTGCGCGATTTGGCGTCGCTGATTGAGTGGGCGAAGGTTCAGCTGCTCACCCCCGACACCCTCATGCAGCGCCTGAGCGAGAAACAGCTGCCTTCGGCGATTACCCCGCAGAACATGCAGCGCATCTTCCAAGCCTACGAAGATCTCAAGGACGAGCGTAACCTCATCGACTTTGAGGACGTGCTGCTGCTGACCATCGCCATGCTCGAGGAGGACGAGAAGCTCGCTGCGACCGTCCGCCAGCAGTACCGCCACTTCGTGGTGGATGAGTACCAGGACGTCTCCCCGCTGCAGCAGCGCCTGCTGGACGTGTGGCTGGGCGGCCGCGACGACATCTGCGTGGTGGGCGACGCATCCCAGACGATTTACTCCTTCACCGGCGCGACCAGCCGCTACCTGCTGGAGTTCCCGCGACGCTACCGCGGGGCACACACGGTCAAGCTGACCCGCGACTACCGCTCCCACTCGCAGGTGGTGGAGCTCGCGAACCGCCTGCTGGCCGCCCGCCGCCCGCACCCCGATTCGAGCCCGCACTCCTGGGCACCGCCGCTGGAACTGATGTCTCAGCGCGGCCCCGGCGTGGACGTGGAGTGGTTCGGCTACGCGGACGACGAGCAGGAAGCCGCCGGCATCGCCGAGGATATCCGAGACCTCATCGACAAGGAGGGGGTGGCCCCCGCCGAGATTGCGGTGCTCTTCCGCACGAACGCCCAATCGGCGGCGATTGAGTCGGCACTGTCCGCCGCCCACATCCCGTACCAGCTGCGCGGCGCGGAGCGCTTCTTCGAACGCCCCGAGGTCAAGCAGGCCATGCTCGCCCTGCGCGGCTCAGCCAAGTCCACCGACGGCACCGAAGACGTCACCCGCTACACCCGCGACGTGCTCAGCGGCCTCGGCTACAAGGAGGAGGGCCCCCTCTCGGGAGGCGCCACCCGCCAGAAGTGGGAATCCCTCGCCGCACTCGTGCACATGGTCGACATGATGGCGCAGAACCGTCAGGAGCAGCTGAAGGAGCACCGTGCCAACCCGCGCCCCGGCGTGCCCGAGCCGCTGCCGCTGACCATGCACGAGGTCGTGGCGACCCTGAACCACCGTAGCGAGTTCAACGAGGCCCCGCAGATGAACGGCGTAACCCTCGCCTCCCTGCACGCGGCCAAGGGCCTGGAGTGGGATGCCGTATTCCTGTGCGGCCTCAACGAGGGCCTCATGCCCATCACCTTCGCGACCACCCCGGATGAGGTGGACGAGGAGCGCCGCCTGCTGTACGTGGGCATCACGCGCGCCCGCAAGTACCTGTGGCTGACCTGGACCATGACCCGCACCGTGGGCGGCAGAGGTCAGCGGAAGCGCTCGCGTTTCCTGGATGACATCGACCCGGCCAAGCGCCGCCGCCCCGCCGCAAGCGGCTACTCGAGCGGCTACGGAGGAGCGGCCCGCGGCGCGCGCGGGAACCACTCGTACGGGAACCACTCGCAGGGTCGTCGCAAGAAGGGAGAGGACTATGGCTCAGCGTTTTAAACGAGAGATTCTGCCGGCCACGGCGGATCGCCCGCAGATTGAGCTGGTCCGCTCGGCCCGCCGCACCCGCACCATCAGCATGCAGCGCGACGGCGTGGACGAGCACGGCAACCCCGCGTACCGCCTGCTCATTCCCGCCGCGAGCACGAGCGAGGAGATAGACGAGCATATTGCCCGCCTGCTGCCGCGTATTCAGCGTCGCGCCGCCCGCCGTGAGCACGCCGCGCAGCTGAATGTCACCGACGAGTACCTGCACGAGCGGGCCAGCCTGTTGGTGCGCGCCTACCTGCCGGAGCTGGAGGGCACCGAGCAGCTCAAACGGCTCTCGATTCGCTGGGTGAGCAACCAGCGTCAGCGCTGGGGTTCGGCGACCTACGCGACCGCGCAGATTCGCATCTCCTCGGAGTTGCAGGGGGTTCCGGAGTACGCGCTGGATTCGGTGGTGCACCACGAGCTGTGCCATCTGCTGCAGCCGAATCATTCGCGCTCCTTCCGCACCCTGGAGGCCCGCTACCCGCAGCTGGAGCGTGCCCGCGCATTCCTGGACGGGTACGCGATGGGGCGCTCGCGGGCCGAAGGCTCGCGCGGCGAGCGCGGCGAAAACAGCGCCGGCTAGGGCTTTTTCCGAAAACTAATTAACAAAAAACAAACCGGCAGAACCAGCCGGAAATACTCGAGCGGGGGTGGCTTGCACTTTTGCAAGCCACCCCCGCTCGAGGTTTCAGTATTATTTTTGCCGGTCTACCGGGGTAGTTCCCGCGGTTACTTCTCTTCGGGAGCCTCGCCGAAGCCGCCGTCCAGCAGCTTCTGCAGCTCAGACTCGAAGTCCACGTCGTCCAGGCTGATTTCGTTCATGCGCGCGTCGTATGCGGTGAAGTCTTCCAGCTCGGCGGGGGTGGGCAGGGTCTCCGGGGTGTCCCAGAGGCCGTCGCGCGCCTCAATGCCGTGGGAGCTTTCGTACCAGCGCCAGAACTGCTGGGCCTCGCGCACCAGGCGCGGGCGCAGCTGCAGGCCGACCAGGTTCTCGAAGACCTGCTCGCTGGGGCCGCCGTCGATGCGGCGACGGGCCATGATTTCGGTCAGCTGCGGGGCCTTGGGCAGGTTGCGGGTGGCATCCTCGGTCACGACGGACACCCAACCCTCGATGAGGGCCAGCAGACCCTCGAGACGCTGAACGGCAAGCTCCTGGTCCTCGGTGCGCTGGGGGCTGAACATGCCGCCCTCGAAGGCCTCCTGAACGGCCTCGGGGTCGTTCATGTCCACCTGGGAGGCGGCGTCCTGCATACGGTTCATGTCCACGCGAATACCGCGGGCGAAACGGGCAACGAGCTGGACCAGGTCCTCACGCAGCCAGGGGTTGGCCTTGTGCAGGCGAATCAGCGCGGCCTCGCGAACGGCCAGGTAGAGCAGAACCTCCTGCGGCGGCACCTCGATGTCGTCCGCGAGCTGCTGGTAGCCGTTGGGCAGCAGTGCGGAGTGGCCGGGGGCGAGGGGGAAGCCCACATCGGTGGAGGAGTACACCTCACCGGCGAGCTTCGCGAGGGCCTGGGCCATCTGGGCGCCAAAGATCATGGCGCCAACGTTGTTCAGGAATCCGCTGTTGAAGATGGCGGCGATTTCTTCGGGCAGCTCGTCCGCGGGGCCGGGCATGACCATGGCCTGGGTGACCTCGGCGGCCACGGGCTCGACCATTTCGCGCCAGGAGTCGAAGGACTCCTCAACCCATTCGGCCTTGGACCAGGCCTGAACGGGAAGGTTGTGACGCTCGATGGAGGTGACCGCATCCAGCCACAGGTCGGCCAGGTTTGCGGCGTCCTCGACGGCGCGCTTGAGGTTTTCGGGAACCACCGGGTCTTCGCCCATGGAGGCGAGCATCTGGCGGGTCTGGTTCTTGACGTTGGTCCAGTTCACGCCGCTGGGGCTGGATTCGTCGGATGCGCCGGCAAACATGGCCTGCACCTGCGAGAACATGCCCTGCAGCATAGCGGGGTCGAAGCTGATGCCCATGTTCTTGAGGTCCTCGGGATCGATGTTAATGCCGAAGGGGTTCTGCCCGCCCTCACCGAAGAGCGCGCCGAAGGGGTTCTGTGCGTTGGAGGAGGCGTCGTTGCCGCCCCGGCCGGTTGCCCCTGCGGAGGGGTCGAAGCCCTGCTCCTGCATCTTCTTCAGGAATTCTTCGAGGGGGTCACGCTCGTTGGAGGCGTCGCCGTGGTGGTGATCAGACATCTGAAACCTTTCCTAATCCGAAGGTGGGCACAGCCGGCCCGCTCGCTGTCCAGCCTACCGATTTTTGCTGTGAATTTCCCGTGTCGGCGCCTCGGATGCGCCTTAATCAGCTGAGGGCTCACAAGCGGGTCTTCACCCGGTTTACCCCCGACCTTACCCCCGGCAGGGGGATTGACCAGAAAAGGTGTGTTGATGAGGGCGTTCATCCGGTAGTCTAGAAAACATGACTAAGCCCACCTCACCGTCCGAATCCGAGAAGTCCTCATCGAAGGCTTCCGCCGAGTCCTCAGCTCATCGCCGTAAGCACGGATCGCGTAGCCGCGAGCGCCGCTTGAACCTGCGTTCCGTGAGCGCCGTGGCGACCTGCGCGTTGCTGGCCGGCGCGTTTGTCCTGCCCAGCTCGTACGTGAAGGAAGGCCCCGGACCGCTCTTTGACGTGCTCGGCACCTACCAGGATAAGGACGTCATCGAGGTTTCGGGCGCCCCCAGCTATAAGACCTACGGCAAACTCAACATGACCACGGTGTCGGTGGCGGGCGGCCCGTACACTGAGCTGTCCGGCGCGGAGGCTTTCTACGGGTGGCTGGCTTTTGACGGCAACCGCAGCCTCGTGGTGCCCACCGACGCCCTGTACCCGCACGTGAGCCACGAGACGGCCACGGCCGAAACCGGCGCGCAGATGGCCGATTCGCAGACGCAGGCGAAGGTCGCGGCCATGCGTCACCTGAAGATGCAGGTGACCGAGAAAGTACTGGTGAACACGACCGTTGAGGGTTCTCCCGCGGCGGGCGTGCTGGAGAGCGGCGACCGCCTCCTGAAGGTGGGGGACAAGCAGATCACCACCCTCAAAGATGTATCGCAGGCGGTGAACGCCTCGAACGGCTCGCCGATTCAGGTGACGGTTGAGCGCGACGGCCAGCAGCGCACGGTGACGCTGAACCCGGTGCGTTCGGCCGAGGGCGACCGCTGGGTCGTGGGCATCAGCCTGAAGCAGAGCTACGATTTGCCGGCGCAGGTGCAGTACAACCTGGACGGCGTGGGCGGCCCGAGCGCGGGCCTGATGCTGGCCCTCGGCACGGTGGATAAGCTGAGCGAGGGCACCCTGCTGGCAGACGAGGACGCCGGCGGCGACCCCTACCGCAGCTACGTGTCGGGCACCGGCACGATTGATGCGAACGGTAACGTTGGCGCGATTGGCGGCATCAAGTACAAGATTTTGGCGACGGGCCGCTACGGTGCGCGCTACTTCCTGGCGCCCAAGGAGAATTGCGATTCGGTCCTGAAGATGCAGGAGCAGGACCCCTCGATGCTCAACTACTATCATGCCGGCCAGGTGCGCGGCACGATGGTGGTGGTCCCGGTTTCGACGCTGGACGAGGCGGTGCAGGTCGTGAACGCCATTAAGTCTGGCGCCCCCGATGATTCGCTGCCGCGCTGCGGATCCTAACGTGCAGCTCTAACGGGCAACCCTAACGAACGCGGGCGCTTCCCTCCGGGAGGCTTCAGGCCCCGGCTCACTCGAGCCGGGGCCTTCGTTATGCGCGGTGACCGCCTCGCGACCGGTGAGCGTGTGTGCGAATAGTGGGATAGCGGGCGAACGACCCCTCCTCTGACGTCATGTCACCGTTCGTTCCTCCAACCTCTGCGATACTTAAGGTAAAGAACATTTTGAAATGATGAGCGAGGAATTGTGTCTGAGTCGACCGATAAGACCCCACGCCCACAGAAGAAGGAACGAGCAAAGAAGCGTCGCAGCCCTCTACTGATGACGATTGTGGTTGTCGCGGTTCTGATTGCCGCATTTGTGGGACTATCCCAGGTGTACACGGACTGGCTATGGTTTGACCAGCTGGGCTATAGCACCGTCTTCACCACCCAGATTCTTTTGAAGGCCGCGGTGTTCGTGGTGGCCGCCCTCGTGGTGGCCCTGCCGCTGTGGGCCTCCATGACCTACGCGGTCCGCCACGCGGATGTTCTGCCCGCCACCCGCGAGCAGAACGCGAAGGATGAGGCCGGCCCGAACCAGAGCGTCCCGACGAGCGCCTCGGATGCGACCGAGCAGATGCTCCGCGACGTGTTCGGCCAGCAGCGTGCCGAGGATAGCATGCGCCGCTACCACGAGAGCGTGGATAAGGCGCGTAAGCTTTTGCTGATTGCGGTTCCGCTGCTACTGGGCCTGTTTATTGCCTCGGCAACGATGTCGCAGTGGAGCACGGTCGCCCTTTTCTTCAACCAGCAGTCTTTCGGCAAGACCGACCCGGAATTCGGCCTGGACTACGGCTTCTTCGTGTTTGTGCTGCCCTTCCTGCGCGTGGTGGTGTCGCTGGTGACCTCCTCCGTGGCGCTCGCCGCGGTGGCCGGCCTGTTCATGCACTACTTCTACGGCGGCATTAAGGTGCAGCCGGGCGGCGTGACCACGACTCACGCTTTCCGCCGCCACGCGGCCGTGCTTGCCGTCGTGTTTGTTCTGACCCGCGCGGTGAGCTTCTGGCTGGACCGTTACTCGTCCACCCAGCAGCAGGCCGGACGCTGGGCCGGCGCCATGTACACGGACGTGAACGCATCCATTCCCGTGAGCGCCATCTTGGCGGTTTCTGCGTTGCTGGTGTCGTTCATGTTCATTGCTGCCGCGGTGAAGAATCACTGGCGTCTGCCGCTGATTAGCACCGCAATGCTGGCGGTCGTATCGCTGGTGGCCGGTGGCCTGTACCCGTGGGTTGTGCAACGTTTCCAGGTGGTTCCGAACGAGCAGGGCGCGCAGTCGCAGTTTATTCAGCGCAATATTGATGCGACCCGCTATGCCTACGGCCTGGACAAAATTGAGACTACCCCGTACGACGCGACCATCGACACTCGCGCCGGTGCCCTGAGCTCTTCGAGTGCGACCATCGCGAACATTCGTCTGCTGGATCCGAACGTGGTTTCCTCCGCGTTCGCGCAGATGCAGCAGTTCCGCCCGTACTACCGCTTCGAGTCGCAGCTGGCGGTGGACCGTTACACCGTGGGTAACACCACGCAGGACACCGTGCTGGCGGCCCGCGAGCTGAACCCCACGCAGACCAACGGCGATTCCTGGTACAACCGCCACGTGGTGTACACCCACGGCTACGGCGTGATTGCCGCGTACGGTAACCAGGTGGATTCGGCGGGTAACCCCAAGTTCTTGCAGTCCGGTATTAAGGCGACCGGTACCCTGAGTGAGGATTACGAGCCGCGCATCTACTTCGGCATGAGCTCGCCGGAGTACTCGATTGTGGGCGGTAGGGGCGACACCCTGGAGCTGGACCGTCCGCTCTCTGCAGACGAGACGAAGGCCTCCGACGCGAAGTACACCTTCTCGGGTAACGGCGGCCCCCGCGTCGATTCGCTGCTGGCCCGTCTGTCCTACGCGATTAAGTTCCAGTCTTCCGACATTCTGCTCTCGGATGCGGTGCGCGACGGCTCACAGATTCTGTACGAACGCAACCCGCTGGACCGCGTGCGCAAGGTGGCCCCGTACCTGACGGTGGATTCCAAGCCGTACCCGGCGATCGTGAATAACCGCGTGCAGTGGATCGTGGACGCCTACACGACGAGCGACCAGTTCCCATACGCGCAGGGTAGCTCGCAGGATTCTGCCACCGCGGCGGGGGCTCAGCGGTCGAAGTCGGTGAACTACATCCGTAACTCGGTGAAGGCCACCGTGGACGCCTACGACGGCTCGGTGACCCTGTACGCCTGGGATGAGGAAGATCCGGTGCTCAAGGCTTGGCAGAGCGTCTTCCCCGGCACGGTGAAGAGCTATCACGAGATGAACGCTTCGCTCATGAGCCACGTGCGTTACCCGACCGACATGTTCAATATTCAGCGCACCATGCTGAATAAGTACCACGTGACGAACGCTCACAGCTTCTACGCGGGCGATGACGTGTGGTCGATTCCGAACGACCCGACCAATGATCGTAACCAGCCGATTTCGCCGTACTACCTGTCCCTGCAGATGCCCGGGGATTCGCGCGCGCACTTCTCGCTGACGACGACGTTCATTCCTCAGCAGAGCGATTCGAACTCTCGTAACGTGATGTACGGCTTCCTTGCCGCTAACGGCGACGCCGGTACCGGTAAGGATGGCGAGCGTAGCGCCGACTACGGCAAGCTGCGTCTGCTGGAGTTGCCGCGTTCTTCGGTGGTTCCCGGCCCGGGCCAGGCTCAGAATATCTTCAACTCTGATGCCGAGGTCTCGAACCAGCTGAACCTGCTGCGCCGCGGTTCCTCCGAGGTTATTAACGGCAATATGCTGACCCTACCGGTGGGCGGCGGCATGCTGTACGTTCAGCCGGTGTACGTGCAGTCCAGCGGTGACGCGAAGTACCCGCGTCTGCAGCGCGTGCTGGTGAGCTTCGGCGATAAGGTCGGCTTCGCCCCGACCCTGGAGGAGGCCCTGAACCAGGTGTTCGGCGGCTCTTCGGGCGCTAAGCTGGACGGCTCGGCGGCGGCTAGCCCGTCTGCGTCTGCCTCTGGCTCCTCGGGTACTTCGGGCGCTTCGACCGGCGGTTCGTCGGCTTCGCAGTCTTCGGAGTTGAAGCAGGCTCTGACGGATGCCTCGAAGGCTATGAGCGATAGCGACGCCGCGATGAAGAAGGGTGACTGGGCCGCCTACGGTGAGGCCCAGAAGCGTCTGGAAGCGGCCGTGAAGAAGGCTCTGGAGGCTGAGGAGGCGCAGAGCACGGCGTCCGCTAAGGCTTCTGCATCGGCAGCGCCCAGCGCCTCGGCGGCTCCGAGCGCAGCGGCTAGCGCTAAGCCCAGCGCGAGCCTTTCGACTTCTCACTAGGATGCCTGAGGCGGCGGGGGAGTAGCGCATACCGGATGCTCACGGATCGGATGTCCACGGGTCTAGCGTCCTCGCTCTAGAACCGGGGCCTGCACTGGATACGGCTCCTACTGACTACCTCTAGCGGTCTCTGACGGAACGGGGTGGAAGTGTATCGCTTCCACCCCGTTCCTGTATGTTCTACCCCTGGCACTGCCCCGTAGCCCCTATTCCTACCCAACTGCTTTCTACCCAACTGCTTTCTACCCAACAGCCCCTATTTTTGTGTGCTTGGTTACAAATCGCGTTTTTGGCTTGCATGCCCGGTTTGGGGTCTGTATAGTTGTATGAGTCGCCGCGGGGTGGAGCAGTTCGGTAGCTCGCCGGGCTCATAACCCGGAGGTCGCAGGTTCAAATCCTGTCCCCGCAACCAGAAAAACCCGGTATCTCAACGAAAAGTCGCTGAGATACCGGGTTTTGTTTTGCCCTGACGAGACCGAATCCCTATGTTATTCCCTACCTTTCAGCCAAACTCAGGCCCGTCGTCGAGGTGGGGGGAGGGGGGACTATCACCCAACATCGAGGACTATCATCCAACGCCCCTTCGGGGCGTATGACTATCTTCGCTCGTGCATGATCTCGTGGGAGGGAGGTTGCAGAGGAGGATTTTCACCGCCTAATCGGCGTTGATACCGGCTGTTTACCGCCTGAAAATGCAAAAGCGGTATAGCATTTTCCCTCGTATCTCAACCGAATCCCAACCCTTTACCGCCTTCACCGCCTAAAACCGAAAACTTTTATATATACACACGCATATGTAGGAAGATGAACACTCGCGTGTACACTTTTTAGAAATTAGGCGGTAGAGGCGGCAACACACCATGTTTTGACTGATATACCAACGTTTTCGATATACCGCTTAGCCTCAAACAGGCGGTAACTAAGCGGTTGAAAGAGTAGCGTCCCGCATAGTGGTGTAACCGTGGGTGGTCGGCCCGTTTGATATGGGTGCGGTCACCGTGTGATCCTTCGAGAAAGCTCTCTACTTCTGACTCGAAACGATTTGGAGGCACAACGATGACCGCTCCTCATATTATCGACCCTGCTGGCCTGCTTGGCGAGGCGTTATCCCAGGCGTCCCCAGATTTGATGCGTTCCCTGCTCCAGCACGTGATTAACGCGTTGCTCTCAGCGGACGCTGACACCGTGTGCGGGGCCCAGTGGGGCCAACAAGACCCGCAGCGCCAGGCCCAGCGCAATGGGTATCGCCACCGGCCCCTGGATACCAGGGTCGGCACCATTGACGTGGCGATCCCCAAGCTACGCTCAGGCACCTACTTTCCAGAGTGGCTGTTGCAGCGCCGCAAACGCTCCGAAAACGCCTTGATCACAGTGGTCGCTGACTGCTACCTAGCAGGAGTATCCACACGCCGCATGGACAAGCTCGTCAAAACCCTGGGGATCACAGGACTATCGAAGTCCCAGGTCTCACGTATGGCAGCCGACCTGGACGAACACGTGGACGAGTTCCGCCATCGCCCCCTCGACGACGCTGGGCCTTTCACGTTCGTCGCCGCTGACGCACTGACCATGAAGGTGCGCGAAGGAGGACGCGTCGTCTCGTGCGCGGTCCTGGTTGCCACCGGAGTCAACAATGACGGACACCGCGAAGTACTGGGGGTGCGCGTATCCACCAGCGAGACCGGCCCGGCGTGGAACGAGTTCTTCGCCGACCTGGTCGCCCGAGGCCTCACCGGCGTGCGCCTGGTCACCAGCGACGCCCATCTGGGCCTGGTCGAAGCCATCGCAGCGAACCTACCCGGAGCCACCTGGCAACGATGCCGCACCCACTACGCCGCGAATCTCATGTCCGTCACCCCCAAAGCGCTATGGCCCGCCGTCAAAGCGATGCTGCACTCGGTGTACGACCAACCCGACGCAGCATCGGTCAACGCTCAATACGACCGGCTCTTGGACTACGTGAACGACAAGCTCCCCGCCGTGTGTGACCACCTCGATCAAGCCAGGGCAGACGTCCTCGCGTTCGCCTCCTTCCCCACCGGGGTATGGACCCAGATCTGGTCCAACAACCCCAATGAACGCCTCAACCGCGAAATCCGCCGACGCACCGACTCCGTGGGGATCTTCCCCAACCGCCAGGCCATCATCCGCCTGGTCGGAGCCGTCCTCGCCGAACAAAACGACGAATGGGCCGAAGGCCGACGCTACCTCAGCCTCGACATCCTCACCAAATCACGACTCACACCCCAACCCACCCAACAGGAGGAACCCCCACTCCAACTCAGCGCATAACCCACCCCGAAGGACACAAAACGATTACACCACTCCACAGGACTTGACCCGCCAAGCAGCCACCTCGCGAAATTCAGCACGAGCACGCCCTCCCGGGTATGGGGCTCATGCCTCGTGCGAGTGATGAGAATCTTCGGGAATGCATCCCCGATGGATAGAATCGGCGCAATCTCCCTCTCGAGCGTCGAATCGGCGCCGATATCGTCGCTCACATACACTTTCCTTCCCGGTTTCGAAACTTGGAAGGCAGTATGCGCAAGGATGCGTCGAGGTGCGATCCCAGTCGTACCATGCCAGCAGAGATGTCGAGGCACATTCGTTCATGCTGCAATGCGGGCATCGGAGATGAAAAACAGCCCGTCGGGTAGTCATGGGCGTGCGGGAGCCCGCATCAGTAACCTGCCTCCTCGGTTGTCCCTTCTTTGCATGGTCGTCTACATAAAGGAGGAACCAGCCATGCAGATCAGCATGCTTGCCCTTCTTGGGTCACGGACCGGGGAGGCGAGGGCCTCCGTCGGGACCGCCCCGAGCAACCGGCATATCCAAGGAATGACAAGGCTCGATCGCTGTGCTGGTCAGGATGCCGAAGCGGGCCGTCCGCCAATCGGAATGCGGGTCAGGATGCTGCAACGTGATTCCAGCTGCAGGATACGGCTCCTTTGCGGTTGCCGCAAAACCTGCTGGCAACATTCTTACTATCCGAATGATGTACGCATCCCTTGGGATCGTTTCGCCTGACCAGGGCCATCTTCAGCGCCTCATCGGCCAGCTCGGCAGGCGCCTCTTCCACGCGTAATAGCCCTGGCGGGTCACCTATGCAACCAAAGATACAAAAGGAATCGAATGGCCAGAGAGGATTGCCCTTACCGATGCTCGATTCTTGACAGGCAAACTCAAGCCTCGTTAATATTACATATTACATGGTTTGCCAGACCGAATTAACAAAGGAGGGGTGTCGTGGTTGGTCTTTTCCGCACGTGGATGAGCGCCTAGAAAGCGGCGCTGTTGTGGCGTCGCGCTGTTTTTCTGCACGCCATTTCACGATTGGACATAACCATGATATTTGAAACCTCTCGGGGCAGGTCTGTTCTGCTGTGCCATTCATGGCAATTCAAGCTTTGTTTCGTATGGGGCGGGGAGCTCGTTTCGACATTGACGAGTTCGATTCTCCAAATGGGTCTTATTTGGCATCTCGCCCTCACGACAGGGTCGTCTTCTCTCCTCTCCTTAGCATCGCTGGCAGGCTTTCTGCCGATTGCTTTGTTCGGAATCCTTGCGGGCGCCGTTGTCGACAGACTGCCTTTGAAACGTGTCCTCATCGGCGCCGACCTCTTCATTGCCGCGGTGGGTGCCGCCTTGGCGATTGCCTCGTTGGCCGGCAGCTTACCTGCATGGCTAATTCTCATCGCCCTGTTTCTCCGTGCAGTTGGTACTTCGTTCTACACGCCAGCCTCCCAATCTCTCACGCCCCATCTCGCCCCGCCAGAGCATCTCGTTCGCCTATCGGGGGTGACTCAGGCGATTCAGTCCGGCGGATACATTCTTGGCGCCGCGCTTGCAGCAGTGATTTATCCCGTGGCGGGCATTACCGCTATGATTGTCCTCGACGTGCTGGGAGCGCTTTTCGCTTCTTTAGCCGTCCTCGCCGCACAGATAGACGCAGGGGGCCTCGATGAAGCCGACCGCAGCTTGTCCTTTTCCAATAAGGTTCGAGAGCTCTTCTCTGAGATTTCGGACGGCTACAAGCTGATTAGGGAGTACAGGGGGCTGTTCGCCCTTCTTTGGTGCGGGTTCGTCTTCGCTTTCGCGTTCTCTCCGCTCGCGGCATTGTTCCCAATAATGACCTTGGGGCATTTTGGCGGTAGCACGGGGGATGCCGCTTTGGTGGAAATCCTTTTTTCTGCAGGCATGCTGGCTGGGTCCGGCATTTTGGCGGCCACGGGAGGGTTCCGCAATAGGTCGTTCACCATGGTCGCCGCGATTGCCGGCTTCGGCATTGCCGCAATCGTATCCGGATCGCTCGGCCCGTCATTGTTCGCTGCTTTCCTGCCGGTGAGCTTTCTTATGGGCGCATGCTCCCCGTTGTACGCGGGAACCCAGACTGCCCTTATGCAGGAGCAGATACCTCCTGAGTACCTAGGCCGCGTTTTCGGCCTCTACGGAACCATCATGGCGTGGGCCATGCCCATGGGCCTCGCAGCCCCCTCCGTTTTTGCGGATCTGCTTGGAGCTCCGTTATGGTTCGTCGGCTCTGGAGCGACCATGGTACTGCTTGCGATGGCTATGCTGCTTGCTCCGAGCGTCCGAAACGCGGGGAAAAGAGATACCGGGCAGATTCAATAGCCCAAGTATTCGAAAAAAAGAGGCAGCAGCCATCGGTTCAAGCGTCAGCCTTCAAGCCCTTGCGACGACGAGGTATTGCACCGACATTCCGCATCGCGCTCCTTATTCGTCGCCAACTATCATTTTCGGATTTGCCGGCTTGCGCAAGGTCAAAACGCTCGCGCCGGCAATTGGGCAAAGGCGAAAAATCGACGTGAGCAATCTTTTTTGGCATGGCTGCGCTTCCAGTAAAACGCTAATACACAAAAGGCGGTTCAACCTATGGAACTCATAGTCAAAGCTAAAGACATCTTTTTGGAATATGCCGGCCGCGATATCCTAGATATCGAAGAGTTGGAAATCTACTCCTACGATCGCATCGGCTTGGTGGGAGACAATGGCGCAGGCAAAACCAGCCTGCTTAAAATTCTGAGCGGCAATCTTACCATTGCGGACGCCGACGTCAGGCGCTTCGGCAGCATTGCCCTCATCGGCCAACTCGATGAACTCGACCTTGATGCGGCTCAGGACAGTGGTGAGATGCTCTCCCGTCTCAACGTCGCCGGAGTGGCGCAGGAGACGATGAGCGGCGGGGAGGAAACACGCGCCAAGATTGCCTCTGCACTCTCCCAGCATGCAAGCGCGATCTTCGCCGACGAGCCTACGAGCCACCTCGACCAAGACGGCATCCGCCTTCTCGTCGGACAACTCAAGGCATTTGATGGGGCTCTGCTCATCGTGAGCCATGACCGTCATTTTCTCGACCAGGTGGTAGACAAGATCTGGGAGCTCAAAGACGGCGGTATTTCCGAATTCTGGGGTGACTACTCCGACTATCTGCGACAGAAAGAAGAAGAGCGCAAAGCTCAGGCGACTCGATACGAAGAGGCGATGCGCGAGCGCGATCGCCTCGAAGCCGCCATCGAAAAACAACGGAAAAAAGCACGGCAGGTCGACGCCAAGCGGAAGGCTGCGAAAAAAAGCAACGAGTATGCAGGTCGATTGGGGCATCAGAAAGCAACCGGCACCAAACAGAAGAGGATGTACCAGGCGGCTAAGGACATGGAGAAGCGCCTCGAAGCGCTCGAAGGGATTGAGGCCCCAGATAGCATTCGCGCCGTGCGGTTCCGCCAGAGCAAGGCCCTGGAACTGCATAGTAAATTTCCCATCTCGGCAGACGATTTCAGCTTGAGCTTCGGCAACTGCATGCTCTATGACCACGCGAAATTCGAGATACCGCTCGGTGCCAAAGTGGCCATCACCGGTGGCAACGGTACAGGAAAGACCAGCCTGCTGAAGGCAATCGCTCGACGCGCCGACGGTATCAACATCTCTCCCAAGGCAGAGATCGGTTACTTCGAGCAAACAGGCTACAAGTTCGACGCCCGTCAGTCTGCGATCTCGTTCATGCAGGATGGTTGCGAGTACAGCATGACCGAAATTCGAGGCATCCTCGCCTCTATGGGAATCGGACCGCGCGACCTGACAAAGGACGTTGGCGTTCTCTCGGGAGGCGAAGTCATCAAGCTGCTACTCGCGAAGATGCTGCTGGGCAGATACAACATCTTGCTCATGGACGAGCCTGGAAATTACCTGGACATCAAGAGCGCCGAAGCCCTCGAGCAGATGATGAGCGCCTATGCCGGAACGATAGTGTTCGTCTCCCACGATAAGAGGCTGGTCGAGAACGTCGCAGACATTGTCTACGAAATAAAGGACACCAAGCTAGTCAAAATCTTTCAGCGCGAATAGCCCTAAATGAGCAAGAAATAATCCCCGAACGGAGACAAGGGAGTAAAACGGCAAAGAAAGAGCCTCCGTCCCAACGCAGGGAACGGAGGCTCTTTAATCGCTTTTACTCATCTCCGTCGCTGGTGGCTTTGTCATGACTCTCGTACGAAACGAAACTCAGCGGCACAGTGCGGCACTCAAAATCGCAGGTCAGAACCCTATCGGCCTACTCCCACTCGATGGCTTCAGTTTTACTGTCCCGACATTCCAGTTGTCCTCAGTTTTCGATGCCGTCTCAAACCGAGTGCCGCCAAGTAACACTATGTCGTGTTTCATCGGCTTCGGGGACAAAAGCTGGGACAACTTCAAAAACCATTTTCAAACTCAGAGTATTGAGTTTTTATTTTTGTCCCAAGGGGCACGGAGAGCCGCCTTTGGAGGCTCGATATCGACGAAAACGCCCGCTTTGAAACTCAAGTGCCTTTTCGTGTGCGAGCCGCCAGCTGCAATAGGAAGTGAATCAACGCAGGCGCCTTTCAAGCAGTTTGCAAAACTGCAGGTTGCAGGCCTTCATTGCTAGTAGGGGAAATGAGTAGTCTCAGGTGGCTTGCCCATGAGTTAGCGAGCAGGTTGGGGCTTCGTTGTTGGCGCAATCACTTCGTGCACACTCGAAAGGTCTGTTTAACTTCAGACAGGGCGCCAGTGCCTACGCGCAGTGGCGCAGATGATGGGCAGCAAGAGACAAGCATCTGCTGCCGCCCATCAGAAAGCATCGTACAGGCCATACCACACGTCGGTGTAGATGAAGTCGGCGCCCTTGATGCACTCGGTTGTCGTCGGAGACCTTGCAGTTCTCCTCGCCGATGGCCATGAGGTCGCCCATCTCCTGCGAAGGCGGGCGAGCCGTAGCTCGCCCGACCTGGTACGTCTTACAGACCGTGCTTACCGAGAGCGGCCATGCGCTCATTGATGGTGGCGCGGTATGCCGCAGCCTTCTGCTCGTCGGGCTCGCTCTGGGGGCACAGAGTGGCCAGGATGGCGCGAATGGAGTGCTTGCGGTTCTCGGCCTCGACCCAGCACAGGGAGCGCTCGGGATCGTCCATGACCTCGTCGACGACTTCCTCGCCACGGTTGGCGGGCAGGCAGTGCATGAACATGCTGTTCGGACCGGCAACGTTCATCATATCCCAGGTCACCTGGTACTTCGGATAGAACACATCCATGTAGCTGGAGCTGGAGACTTCACCTTGATTATCAACTTTATCCGAACACCTCCCACATTCATCCGCACATGTGCGGATGAATGTGGGAACCCGATACCCTGAGGGCCGGATCGGCCGGCCCCGGGAGATCGGAGGACGGCATGTCCGGAAAGAAGAAGAGCGGCTCCGCAAGGGCGGTCCCGAGGGCCTACGGAAGGCTCACGAGGCACGAGCGGGACACGGTCCAGAGGATGCTGGAGCGCAGGGCGTCGTGCAGGGAGATCGCGAGGGAGCTGGGCAGGTCGCCCTCGACGGTGAGCGCCGAGGTGGCGTCGCACAGGTTCGTGACGGCGCCGAAGGCCAGGCGCGGCGAGCGCGTGGACGCCTCCGCCGACCTGTCGGCGGCCTGCCCGCGCCTGGCGGCGTGGCCGCGCTGCTGCAACGGGTGCGGCCGGTACCGCGCGATCGGCTGCAAGCGCCGCCCCCACGTCTTCTACGAGGCCCGGGCCGCGCAGCTGTGCGCCGACTCGGTCCTCGTCTCGTCCAGGCGCGGGATAGACGCCGACGAGCCCGCCGCGGCGGCCAGGCTGGAGGCGATAAGGGACTGCCTGCGCCGGGGGCTGTCGCCCGAGCAGATGGCGGCGCGCAACGGCGGCCCGGTGGACCTGTCGCCGTCGACCATCTACCGCTGGGTCTCGGCGGGCTACGACGGCATGACCAACATGGAGCTCAGGCGCAAGGTCGGCTACAGGCCGAGGAAGCGCGCCGCGGGCCGGGCGGCGACCCGCCACTCCGCCCGCAGGTCGCATGCCGCGTTCCTCGCCCTCGGGGAGGACGCGTGCGCCGCGGCCTGGGAGATGGACACCGTCGAGGGGGCCCGGGAGGACTCCGCCTGCCTGCTCACGCTGCTGCACCGCCCCAGCAGGCTCCAGCTCGCGCTGCCGCTGGAGGAGAAGACCGCCGGGTGCGTCGCGGACGCCCTGGAGGGCGTCCGGGCCATCCTCGGCGCCGACGGGACGCGCCGCGTGTTCCGCGCCGTCCTCACCGACAACGGCGCCGAGTTCTCCGACGAGGCGGCGATCGCGGCGCTGCTCGGCGAGGGGCCGGGCGAGACGAGGCTGTTCTACTGCGACCCCAGGCGCAGCGACCAGAAGGGCGCCTGCGAGCGCAACCACGTCGAGATCAGGAAGCTGCTGCCCAAGGGCGCCGGAATCAGGTTCGACCGGCTCGCCCCGGCCGACCTGGCGCTGGCCATGTCGCACGTGAACTCCGAGCCCCGCGGCGCGCTCGGCTTCGCGACGCCCGCGCGCGCCTTCAGGGCGATGCTCGGGGAGGACGCGGCGGCGCTGCTGGACGCCTACGGCGTGGAGGACGTGCCGCTCGGCGATCTCGACCTGACGCCGGGGCTCATCGAGAGGGCGCGCGCAGAGAGGGGCGATGCCCCGCTGGCCTAGCCTAGGAGAAAAACGGAATAGACGGACCGACCGTCCGGCTGAGTCTGGGAAGAGGTGCCGGGCGGCGGGCGGAGCATGGCCACCGGACCCATCGAAACACATCTCCACCATTCCTTCAACTGGGAAAATGCCGCCCCCGGGGCCCGGATAGGACCTCGGGGGCGTTCGGTTAACTGCGGGAGCGTGCCGTCAGCTCAATGTGTTCGGTTGGGATCGGAAATCAACCAGTGATCTTACTGAACATATGGCGCACCTTGTCCAGGCGGCTGTTTGGACGGCGGGGCTGGATGACTGGCTTGCCGACAGCGGCCTGATACCCTTTCAGTTCTGTAAGGCATACGCTCTGCCCGTTGGTGTAAAAGGCCAGATCAGTACGGTATGCCTGTATACAGCGGGCGGGAATCTCGCCAGTAAAGACAACTTCATCCTTTTTTACCTGGACCGTTTCGATGGTGGCACAGTATTTCGGTGCATCATGATAAGCCCTGGAAAGATATTCCCGGGGCGCATAGAGGGTGAAGGAGAGATAAGGTTCCAGCAGTTGCGTCCCTGATTCCTTCAATGCCTGTTCCAATACAATCGGGGCCAATGAGCGGAAGTCCGCCGGCGTGCTGACCGGACTGTAATAAAGCCCGTATTCAAAGCAAATCTTACAGTCCGTTACGTTCCAGCCGAACAAGCCCTGCTCCAGCCCGTAACGGATACCATCCCTGACAGCGTTTTGAAAACTCTGGTTCAAGTATCCCAGCGAAACCCGGCTCTCGTATTGTACACCGGAGCCAAGCGGGAGTGGTGTAACAGACAGTCCGATGGATGCCCAAAACGGGTTGGGCGGCACCTCGATATGGATGGTGTGGCTGGCTGCTTTGAGCGGCCGCTCCATATAAATGACGGTGGGTTCCTTTACCACTGTTTCAAGCTTGTATTTTTCCGACAGCAAAGCGGAAACAACCTCCAACTGCACCCGGCCCAAAAAAGAAAGAATGATCTCATGGGTGATGGAATCCACCTCGCAGCGCAAAAGCGGGTCAGTATCCGCAAGTTGCGTAAGAGCGTCCAGCAGCCGTTCTCTTTGCGCTGCCGTTTTCGGCGCAATCGACGTCCGCAGCATGGGGAGGGGGTCCTCACGCCACCTTTTACGAGGGAGCCGGGTTGGGTCCCCTAATACATCGTTTAACCTCACGCTGTCGCTGGGAAGGATAACAATTTCACCCTGATAAGCGGTGTCTGTCCGAACAATTTCCCCTTTGGATGGAATACGCATCTCTGTGATTTTCAGCTTTTCTCTCCCGGCCAGGGCCACCGTATCCCGCAGGCGCAGCGTTCCGCTGTATAGCCGCAGATAGACACGCCGCTGGCCGCAATCGGTGTACTCAACCTTGAAAACGCTGCCGCATAGGGTGGCGCTCCCCTGTTCCCCAATCGGTTGGAACAGTCCTGTCACCGCATCCATCAACGGTTGAATGCCAAGGCCCTTTTTGGCGCTGCCATGATAGACCGGAAACAGGGAGACTTCTTGAACCCGCCGCTGTTCCTCCCGCGCAAGTTTTTCCTGGCTGATTGGTTCTCCTGCGATATACTTTTCCAATAATGCATCGTTATTTTCGATGACCGCATCCCATGCTTCTATGTCGGTATTTTCCTCCAGGACTATTTCCGGGGACAGCGACACCGTCTGCTTGATGATAATATCGGCGGAGAGCTTATCCCGAACAGACTGAACCACGCTCTGCAAATCAACGCCAGCCTGGTCGATCTTGTTGATAAAGATAACGGTGGGAATGTTCATTTTCCGCAGGGCATGGAACAGAATACGGGTCTGGGCCTGCACGCCATCTTTAGCGGAGATCACCAAGATGGCCCCATCTAAAACAGCCAAAGAGCGGTACACCTCCGCCAAAAAATCCATGTGGCCGGGCGTATCCACAATGTTAACTTTACATCTGTGCCACTGGAAGGAAGTGACTGCCGCTTGAATGGTAATCCCACGCTGCCGCTCCAAAAACAAGGTGTCCGTCCTCGTTGTCCCTTTTTCGACGCTCCCCGGTTCTGAAATGGCTCCACTGGCATATAGCAGACTCTCCGTCAAGGTCGTCTTTCCAGCGTCTACATGGGCAAGAATCCCGATATTGATAATGTTCATGTCTATCCTCCATACAAGGCCCGAATGGGCGCAAAAATCCCCAGCGGCTAATACTTTTACCGCTGGGGATTATAAGTTGCGGACATACACATATACAGCATACACCTGTTTGTGATTGCTGTTTTTGGGGATATGTCAAAATTGATAAGGCAAAAGTATTCTTAAATTGGGTACAAAAAACTAAGCCCCTACAAAAGGAGCTATCATAATCCTTTGTTCCCACTATTTGATTATAGTTTTATTTAAGAATACCTTGCCGCATATTTTTTACTCCTTTTCTGGATTAAATCATTGTATCACATCAGTTTTAGGAAAGCAAGTACCTAAAAGGGCTCTTCGCATTTGAGGGTGTAGGTGTTGTGGGCGGGGTTGGGCGTGTCGTGGCCGGGTAGGGGTCGAGGTCTTCCGATGATGGAGATTGCTACACCGTCCATCTGAAAGACCTCGACATGGCCAATACTATCTTTGATCGCCCTGACCTGAGCGCGTTCACGCGCCTGGATGACCTGGGCCTGGAAGTGACGGGCCAGCGCATGTGGCCAGACCATGCAGTGTTGGCTTGCCGGATTGCTGGTGAGGACCGGTGGTGTCGACGCTGCGGATGCCAGGGCGAGTCGCGTGACACGGTGATCAGGCGCTTGGCGCACGAGCCTTACGGGTGGCGCCCCACGATCTTGCACGTGAGCGTGCGCCGCTACCGGTGCCAGGAGTGCGCCCATGTGTGGCGTCAAGATATGAGCCAAGCGGCCGATCCGCGCGCCAAGCTCTCGCGTGCGGCGGTGCGCTGGGCGCTCACTGGGCTGGTCGTTCATCATTTGACGGTGGCGCGTATCTCCCAGGCCCTCGGTGTGTCCTGGAATACCGCCAACACCGCTGTCCTGGGTGAAGGCCAGCGTCTACTGATCAATGATCCAACTCGGTTCGATGGCGTGCGTGTCATCGGGGTGGATGAACACGTGTGGCGCCACACCCCCTACGGAGACAAATACGTCACCGTTATCTTGGACTTGACACCCATCCGAGAACGCAGCGGCCCCTCCCGACTCTTGGACATGGTCCCGGGTCGCTCCAAGCAGGTCTTCAAAACCTGGCTGGCCTCCCGCCCCGACACGTGGCGAAGCCGCATCGAGATCGTCGCGATGGATGGATTCACCGGGTTCAAAAGCGCAGCCACTGAAGAACTCCCCGGCGCGAGGGCGGTCATGGACCCCTTCCACGTCGTGCACCTGGCTGGCAACGCCTTGGATGAGTGTCGCAGACGCATTCAGCAAGAACTCCACCACCGGCGCGGGCGTGCCACCGACCCCCTGTACAAGGCCCGCAGGATGTTACACACCCGCTCATGCCTGCTCACGCCACGCCAGCAGCACCAACTACTCAACCTGTTTTCCGGTGAGGAGCACGTCGCGCTCGAGGTCACTTGGAGCGCCTACCAGAACATCATCGACGCCTACCGCGCGCCCGACACGGACGCGGGTAAGGCCCTGATGGAAGCCGAAATCAACACCCTGACCTCCACGCGTGTACCGAGGGGTCTGACCGAGCTCATCACGCTGGGCAGGACACTCAAACGCCGAGCCGGGGACATCCTGGCTTACTTCGACCACCCCCACACCTCCAATGGCCCTACCGAAGCCATCAACGGACGCCTCGAACACCTACGCGGCTCCGCCCTCGGGTTCCGTAACCTCACCCACTACATCACCCGCTGCCTCCTCGAAACCGGCGGATTCAGACCCCAACTACACCCCCAATTATGAAGAGCCCGTTTTCTGTGGCACCGGTGATAGTAGTTCCTAGTTTTGCGGTGCGGCAGATGGTATCGACGATGACATTTCCGTTAGGCTGCACAGTAGGTCCTTAGTTTTGTACGGATGGATTAGATACCTTTTTCCTACAAAGCCAAGGACCCCAATATCTTGTGCCACGCCCGAACCCCCGGCGAACTAATCAATGCACTCTAAAACCGGAAGAGCCCTTTTAGTACTACTGGTGGATTTCGGTTTTGGTGGGGATTAACGCCGCCGGCCTCGATTTTTCCGTTGAGGAGGTCGTTGACTACTTCCCGATGGTGAAATGGGCCGATGGCGCGGTGAAGAGGAACCAGTCACCTGGAAGAGATCGATCCAGTCGCTGGTGTGCAATCTGGGAGGTAGGGTTGCGGGGTCGATTCCTCGCGAGCGCAACCATGATTGTGTCTCTGAACGTGATGAAAACAACCCTGCCCTTCGGAGAATTTCCCCTATCCCGCGTCCCCGGGCAGTGAAAACGGTGTGCACCATCGCCTGAAAGGCTTTGCGCTGCTCTATCGGAATCTTCGGGTCACCCACCCGGCGGATCACTAAGATCCCCCCGTCAACGTTTGGCTGTGGCCGGAAAGCAGGCCTTGGTACCCGAGAACCCAGGTGAAACGTGAACCATGGGGACCACTGAGCCGTCATCATCGTGCTTGCGCCTACCCCGGCCCGGCGGCGAGCGACTTCCCACTGCATGAGGAGTACAGCGTCAGTCCATGCTGGCGCATGCAGCAACTTTCGAAGAATGGCAGTGGTGAGGTGAAAGGGAATGTTTCCCACAATGACGCAGGGAGTGGCGGGTAACCGGAAGTTAAGGAAATCATCATGGACCACTTCGACCGCCGCCGAGGAGGTTTCTTGTGTGATTTTGGCAGCTAGTTTTGCGTCCACTTCAACTGCCGTTATCGCCCTCCCCAAGTGGGCCATCGGGTGAGTGAGGGCACCGCTTCCTGGTCCGATCTCAATGATGGGGCCGGAGGTTTGTTTCACAAGGTCGATGATGGAGTTGATGATCTTGTGGTTGGTGAGAAAATTTTGGCCATGCTCGTGACGGCCGTGTCCGTATGCAGACATCAGGTGTGCTCCTTGGATTTGAAAGGGAGCCGGGCATGACAAATAGCCGCCCGGCTAAAGGACCGGAGCGGTTTTTAACCTACGGGGTAGGAAACCGCCTTAGCGGTTGGTGCGCAACCGCAAGAAAGCGGTACCTGAAATCAACATGGGTCTAATTATATCCATTAAAGGGTTAAGGGTCAAAATGTGTGTCTGGCTCGGCGTGTCGCGGGGGTTAGATTTGGCCTTTTTGAATGCCGATTGAGTGGGTGTAGTCGGTGTCGATAGCGTTGTCGTAGAGGGCTGGGCGTCCTGTTTCGTGGTCGGCTTGGTTCTCGGTTTGGGTCAGGGTGGATACTTTGGCGAGTTGGCCCTGGCCCCAGTCGGACTGCCTGGCGATTCGTACTGGATCGTCAGGCAGTTCCGTTTTTAAGTAGAGCCACCAATCCAGCATGCGGCGTTGTCGTTCGCCTGATCTGCCGCGGTGGGTTCTGGCGAGCAGTTTGAGCTGGGCGTTGATGCCGCCTTCTAAGCTGTTGGTGGTGGATTTGATCCGCTCGGGCGCAAGGACTCCTGCTGGCGGGTTGAGGTAGACAAACAGCATCTCGGACCGCCAAAGATGGTTGAGGCTGTTGTAGGCCTTGCGCACGTTGTGGTGGGTCCACACGCGGGTCCATGCACCTGTTTTGGGGTCTTTGATCATGGTTTTCTCGTTCATCCATTCCCGGTAGATCGTTGAAAACTCGTGCAGTTGCACACCCCACGCGGCGGCTTCATCCAGTGTGGTGATCCGGGTCAGTTTCAGCGCAAGTCGGTAGATGGTGCGCCCGGCATCGGTGCGTGGGTTGGTGGTGGTGTAGCGGCGGACCACGCGTTGGGCGTGGACGAGGCAGCGTTGAATTTTCGTAGTCGGCCAGCACTTTTTGATTGCGCTGTATGCGCCTTGGCCGCCGTCGATGACGGCGATGAGTGGGGCTTCGATGCGTTCAAGCAGCAGTTGGTAGTCGCGGGTGGTTTCGTGTTTGCACCAGTGCCAGGCGATCACGTGGTCGATGGTCGCCGCGACGATCAGGCAGCCACCGGCGGTGTAGGTGCCATCGAGAAATACCTGGTCGTAGATCCGCTTGTGGTGGCCGGCGGTGGGGTCAGGCACATCAACGAGCCAGCACCACTTGAAGCGCCGCTTCATGGTGGCGCGGCTAACACCGTTTCGTTTGGCTAGGTCGTCGAGTGATATTGCGGTGGTGCAATGCTCGATGAACTGGGTGAACACTGCCGCGTTGGTGATGTCGTTTCGACGTTTGACGCTGGAGGCGCCGCATTGTTTGCAGCGCCATCTGGTGGTGCCTTTGCTGGTGGTGCCGTTGCGTTTCATTTCACCGCCGCAGTGGCAGCGTGGTTGGTTCTTCGACATTGCGACACCACACCACGCCGCGCATAGCACATCACGGCTGCCACACCGAGGATTTCCCGTCGGGGGCTAGATATATGCTTCCGGAGCATATACTTTCCGGAAACCTACAGGTCAATCCGTGAAAATCCGCGATTCCGGACACACATTTTGACCCTTAACCCTGGGTATCGCCACCGGCCCCTGGATACCAGGGTCGGCACCATTGACGTGGCGATCCCCAAGCTACGCTCAGGCACCTACTTTCCAGAGTGGCTGTTGCAGCGCCGCAAACGCTCCGAAAACGCCTTGATCACAGTGGTCGCTGACTGCTACCTAGCAGGAGTATCCACACGCCGCATGGACAAGCTCGTCAAAACCCTGGGGATCACAGGACTATCGAAGTCCCAGGTCTCACGTATGGCAGCCGACCTGGACGAACACGTGGACGAGTTCCGCAACCGGCCCCTCCACGATGCCGGGCCTTTCACCTTCGTTGCCGCTGATGCGCTCACCATGAAAGTGCGCGAAGGAGGACGCGTCGTCTCGTGCGCGGTTCTGGTTGCCACTGGAGTCAACAATGACGGACATCGCGAAGTGCTGGGGGTGCGCGTATCTACCAGTGAGACCGCTCCAGCCTGGAAGGAGTTCTTCTCTGACCTGGTCGCCCGGGGCCTGACCGGCGTGCGCCTGGTGACCAGTGACGCCCATCTGGGCCTGGTTGAAGCCATCGCCGCCAACCTGCCCGGAGCCACTTGGCAACGATGCCGCACCCACTACGCCGCTAATCTCATGTCGGTCACCCCCAAAGCACTATGGCCCGCCGTCAAAGCGATGCTGCACTCGGTGTACGACCAACCCGACGCAGCATCGGTCAACGCTCAATACGACCGGCTCTTGGACTACGTGAACGACAAGCTCCCCGCCGTGTGTGACCACCTCGATCAAGCCAGGGCAGACGTCCTCGCGTTCGCGTCTTTCCCCACCGGGGTGTGGACCCAGATCTGGTCCAATAACCCCAATGAACGCCTCAACCGCGAAATCCGCCGACGCACCGACTCCGTGGGGATCTTCCCCAACCGCCAGGCCATCATCCGCCTGGTCGGAGCCGTCCTCGCCGAACAAAACGACGAATGGGCCGAAGGCCGACGCTACCTCAGCCTCGACATCCTCACCAAATCACGACTCACACCACAACCCACCGGGCAGGAGGACACCCCACTCCAACTCAGCGCATAACCCAACCCGAAGGACACAAAACGATTACACCACTCCACAGGACTTGACCTGAGCAAGAGCACGTTCTACAATGACGCATAAGTTCAAGGAGGTTCGCATGACCGCTTACGACCACTCGTCGGGGTACACCTACGGCACCGATGCCGTCCCCACGTCTCCGCTCACACTCGAGGATCTACGCCAGATTGAGGCCGCCGCGCACGTCCAGCCCGGTGACGCAGAGCTGCTCGCGCGAGCAGAACCCATCCTGGCGCCGCATGCCATGGAAATGGTCGACACGTGGCGCGGGATTTTGGCTCAAAAGACCTACCTGGCAGCACATTCCGCGCATCCGGATGGACAGCCGAACCCCGAGTACGCGCAGGCGTCAAAGCCCCGATTCGCCCAGTGGATCATCGACATGTGCACGCGCGAGCGGGATCAGGCGTGGTTGGACTACCAGTACCTGATCGGAGCTCGACACATGACCGCGGCGAAGAACGCGGCGGATGGGGCGGACTCGACGCCATTCGTGCCTCTGCGCTACGTGCTCGCCTTCATCGCGCCGACTGTGGAGGTCGGGCACCGTCTCCTGGCGGAGGGCTTCGAGGGCGCAGAACTGGACGCTGTCCGTGACGCGTGGACTCGCGCTGTGACTGTCGCCGTGACAGTGTGGGCGTATGCCTACCGCGATCACCCCGAGCAATTCTGATCCGGCGCTCGCCACCTACGACTCCCCCATCGGCCGCCTCACGCTTGATAGCGGTGTATTCGTCTTTCGCACTCTCTGACTGCTCTCCCTGGAAGCCTCAGTGGCTTCCAGGGAGAGCTTTCTTTCTGGGTTATAGGACACTACGTGTTGCTGGTTGGGTGACTTTTCGGCTTTCTGGTGCGGGAAAGTCACTCTTTCAGTTGGTCGTGTTTGCCTCGTTCCTGTGAATACTGCATCGTGCTCTGTGTGTGGCTGCCCCATGATCCGTCACGGTAAGAAGTCAACAGGAGGTCCTTTGAAGATCGCGGTGGTAGAAGTCCGCTCATCATCAAGGACCTCGACCTCTACCCACAACCCCCGACCAATACCTGGTCACCCACACTCAACTCGGAAGAGCCGGAAATAGCCTTCGTGATAGCGGAATAAAACGAAGGTGTGGAACTTGCAAGGACCGATCTCAAACTGGGATTCGATAGAACAGTTTAGCAAACGCTGACTTCGCTTTGCCGTCACTTGGAAACCTATCCGTTGGAAGTGCAGCTATCCTCACATACGCTTTTCCAAGTGAAGTATAGCTATGCACGTTTCACCGACGTTAGTAAAAACCCCGAACTTATCGCAGCCAACAGAAACCCGGTAGAAAATATATAGGAGCCAAAGGTGGCGCCTTTTAAAATCCAAGTCGTGGGAACGACAGCAAACAAGATCGGTGAGTTCGCAAAATCACCTGTGCTAATCGGAAGACCTGCCACCACAAAAAAGATGATAACAATCCATGAAACTAATGAAGTAGTCCAAAGCCGAAGCGCAAAACAGGCCAGAGTTAGCACAACCGAAGAGAAAACAAGTACTAAAGCAGTATGACTCGACAGTCGCTCATTAACAAGCTCGCCAATGATAGAGACATAAAGCAGACTCAAACAAAGGTTAACTACTTGTGCGAGAAGCAGCGATTTAGCAATGAACCGGAGCAGAACTTTATCGTGAATACTAAACGAGACGTACGAGGCAGGGACCTTAGCATGCGACAAAGCTAGACCTGCCGTGGCAATTGGGAGCATGATGAGTAACGCGGATTGCGCTACGGCAATGGTATTTCCATAACGGAGAAACAGCAGCGGAAGAACTAGTGCACCGAGATAAGCGATCGTGACCCAACGAATGATTGCAATTCGCTCGATAGAACACAAAGACTTCATTTTCTTACTGCTCCTTTACTTCGAAACCTAGCCACAAGAACATAGGTAATAATTAGGATTGGTACCGGGATAAGCGCAGAGAAACCGAAATTTGATTGCTCCTGGATATCTACGAACGAGATTGCGGTACCATTGAGATTCAGCCCTACGGAGTGGAGGGCGTTTGATATGTATGGGGTAGCATTGTCAGCTAGGTTACCGGGTAGCACTATCCAGAAGTACAGAAGAACACCTGAAATTACCGCGGCAGTCGGAGGTTTTGAGAGACTTTCTAATGTCGAGTAGATCAGAGCAATTAGTATACTTTGGAAGGTAAGAAAGCAAAGCAGGGTTGCTAGCCCAGAGTGCATTTTCGAACCAGACAAAACCATTGTTAGATCGAATAGCAGCACACTAAGTAGGTTTACAAGAACTATTGAAAGTGTTCGACAGATGGTGCGTAGGACGCTAGGCAACCAGGCAATGTATACCTGCTGAGGCAAACCCCCGTAGTGGACCTTGGAAACCCTAGCATCAAGTATAAAGAGTAATGCGAGGGAAATTAGTGGCTGCGTTCCAGTAAAGAAGAAGCTGTATCCCCCTGTTATTGGAGTTCCGCTTGCCTCACTTGAAATCCATGCACCGAGGAATAGTGACGCCATTGAGCCCAAGATAGCCGCGAGAAAATACCAGATGTTCCAATAGTAAGTAAGCAAAGCACGGATAGCTGAAGTAATTCGCATGGTCCTACCCCCGGTGATATAGGTCCGCGAGATTCACGCCGTTGAGGTCGGGGATATGCAAAGCTTTGCCGTTACGAACTACGACACACTCATCCGGGACGCCTTGAATCTCATGGAGGAGGTGCGTTGATATTACAACGCAGTTCCCTTCGTCCCGATAACGACGAAGCGTCGCAGACAAGGAGATCATGCCATCTGGATCCAAACCATTCTGTGGCTCATCAAGGAACAAAAATCTTGGTCTAGATAATAAAGCAAGACAAAGCTCCAGCCGTTCCTTCATGCCGGTCGAGTAGTCCTTGGCTTTCCGCCCGTGGGCAGCGCGGACGATGCCCACACTATCCAAGGCCGACTCAGGATCAACATCCAGACCCCAGAATGCCGCGACGACCTGTACATTTTGTTTACCGCTCAGATACGGAAAGTAGCTTGGATGGTCGATTGCAGCTGACATTTCGCTAATGTCTGTCTGATCGTATCTAATGTGGCCACTTATTGGTTTTATCCGACCAAGGATCGTTTTCATTAAGGTGGTTTTACCTGCCCCATTTGGTCCAAGGAGGCAGATTATCCTGCCAGTATTTAGCTGCAAGTTAATGCCGCTCACTACTGGGGAATTCTTGTACCCAACCGACAAATCAGTTACCGATATAGCTGGCATGGCCTACCTTTCAAAGAAAACGGCCCTGGAGGTAAGGCCTAGGATGCCTTCCCTCCAGGGCCGACTGCTGCGACAAAGCTACTAACCACTTGCAGCCAACAGAGATGCCGCAGCCGTTAGCACACTGGGCAGTGAAGCATGCAATGCCACCCGTCGGGCACCCAGGGGCGCACAGGAACTTCGAGGTGATGTGAGGACAAACAGCTTCCTCAACCTCTTCAACACGGGTGTCAAGGTCAACGGTGACCACGACTTCTCCAAGCTCTCAGAATCTGAACATATTCAGGTAACAGAAAGTTACCCGCACTGCTATGATACAACGATGCAAGATTAGTAGGGGCAACTTTCAGAATGTTCAGGTCGCAGGTTCAAATCCTGTCCCCGCAACGGATAACTCCCGATAGCTTAGCTATCGGGAGTTTTTTTATGCCCGGAATCGGCTGTGCTGTCGATTCTAGCTATGACCGTACGGTTCTTTACCCCGGCCCTTTGAATGTTCGGGCACTGACCGGTTGGATGCCGGCTTATACGGCCCCGATTTGATTGAGTTCCGATATGGCAGAGCGTGACCTGGCTGAGCGGGGAGAGGGCGTGTTGCACGCGATGGTTTGCACCCTGTATCGAACCCGGCTCGGCTAACCGGAGGGGTCTGCGCTGTGCGCAATGGTTTGCACCCCATGCCGTACTTGATGCGGCTGTCTCGGTATAGTCTCTTGGCGCAATTCATCTTGGCACAATTCATCTTGACGCAAACCGCCTCGGCGCAGTTACCTCGACATAGGCGTCTAGCGGGAGCTCCCCACCTGTCTCTGGGGGCTCTGTCGTCTCTAACTTGTTCCGAAATCTCGTGGTCGCAGATGGGTGTCTTGCTGGCCCTTATCCCCGTGCTCGTTGGTCGGTCCAGAATATCCCGCTCTTCTCCCTCCAGCTTCTCTTCTCCTCTTTCCAAATTCTCTGAGTTTGTCAGTCGGACCAGTAGTGATCGGATTGACGGTGGGGAAAAATTGGGGCTTCGGGGCGGCTCCTCGAAGGAGTTCGAAGGAGTCAAAATGCTTCCTTGTCGAGGCACTCGGAATCGTGCGCATGGAGGCCGGTGAGCTGCTATGAACTCCCCGAAAGGACATTTTTACCTCATGCCAGAACCGGAATATGCGATATGTTCTCTATATTCCCGGTTGAGAAATCAGTCGATTTACCCCGGAATTCTGCGGATTTTGGTGCAAAAATGGCTAAAAACCGCAAAAATTAACTCGGAAAGTGATTGTCCTCACAATAAAACTCTAAAGCCTGGAGTGAATGTTTTTGAATAGAGCTCAAAAAACGCTCAAAAACCGCGAAAAATCAAGGCAAAACCCCTCATTCAACCGTCGGTTGAACCCATGTCATTCTCAACTTAAACCTTAGAAAAAGTTTAGGCTTAGGGTTAGTATTTTGCGAGGGGGTAAAAATGCTCCAAAAAACCGTTAGAAAAGGCTTTTTGACCTGGTAGCTTTGAGTACATGGTTACCACGGTCCGCCGCGCAGGTCATCGGACTGACCCCGCACAAACCATCGCATGAGGACATCCCCGCCACGAGCACGGGATGGTGATGGACAAACCAAAGCGGTGCCAAAACCGCAGGCCGACCGCCTATAGGCTTCTCACCTATAGATCACCTATCACTCAACCACTCACGGGCGTTCACGCCCCAGAAACACCAACAACGAGGACACCCCATGGCACTTCGCCCCCGCACCGTTAAGGCAGGCTCTCTCGCGGCTATTGCCGTTCCCACCGTGCTCGGTAGCACCCTGCTGTCTCCCGCATCCGCGTTCGCTCCCGTCGTACAGGACATCCCCGGCGGCGCACCCCAGGGCTCGCTCTTTACCGCGACCGCCCAGTCTACTCTTTCGCAGGTGGCTGTGCAGGTTCGCCAGCAGGCTGAGGCTCCCGCAACCAACCAGGTCCAGCCCATCCAGCAGACCTACACCGCACAGGCAACTCAGGCAGCACAGACCGAGCAGGCTACTCCCGCAACCTTCCAGTCTGCGCAGACCACCCCCTCGGCACAGGCTACCCAGACCGCTCCCGTGGTCACCGAGCCCACTCTCTCGCAGGTTGCTAACGCCCAGACCGCTCAGGCGGCACAGTCCACCGTTGCCGGCAGCACCGTTCCCGCAACCCGCACCAACCAGACTTTCCTGTCCTACACCTCCCCGGCGGGCACCACCTCGCAGTACCACGTGTACGCGGACGGTGTGGACTTCTCCAAGCCCGTTGGCGTGGTCTTCTACTTCGATGGTGACTACTGGCGCAACGACCAGTCCAAGGTCTACGACCCCTCCGGCGAGCTGGCTCAGATGGCTGCCTCCGCTGCGGCACAGAACATGCTGTTCGTGCCCGTCATCTCCCCGGACACCAACCGTTACGATGCTGGCGTGACCTGGTGGGAGGACATGGACCGTAACGGCGAGTTCTTCCGCTCCTTCGCGTCTTCCTTCATCGCGGCTAACGGCGTGGACTCCTCCAACGTGTGGACCATGGGTTACTCCGGTGGTGCCGAGTTCATCACCTACGAGCTGAACACTAAGCCCCAGACCTGGCGCAATGGCGGTGGCTCCATCATGGTCGCCGGCGGTGGCCTGGACGAGGGCACCCCCTCCGCGGCGCTGAAGTCCCAGCCCATGTTCTGGTACGCAAACTCGAACGACGGCACCGGCGAGACCTACCCGCAGACCTGGAGCGCCCGCGGCGCCGTTGAGGGTGGCTACAACGCCTACCGCAACGCTGGCTACACCAACGCCTCCGCAACCGTTCTGAACGGCTCGGGCCACTTCGACTACAACTTCTCCCAGATCCTGAGCAACTCGCTCACCAAGGGTAAAGCAACCGCCGCCCCCAAGGTCGAGCAGAAGACCGAGCAGAAGCAGCAGAGCACCCAGCGTGCCCGCACCATGAGCTCCGCAACCTACCAGAGCTACACCTCCCCGGCGGGCACCACCTCGCAGTACCACGTGTACGCGAACAACCTGGACTACTCCAAGCCCGTCGGTGTGGTCTTCTACTTCGACGGTGACTACTGGCAGCGTGACGAGTCTAAGGTCTACACCCCCGACGAGGGCATGCTCGCGGCAATGGGCAAGATCGCTAACGCCCGCAACATGGTCTTCGTACCGGTCATTTCCCCGGACACCAACGCATCCGGTGACGGCATCACCTGGTGGGAAGACATGGACGCCAACGGCGAATTCTTCCGTTCCTTCGCGAAGTCCTTCGTGAGCGAGAACAACCTGGACGCTTCCCAGGTGTGGACCATGGGTTACTCCGGAGGCGCCGAGTTCATCACCTACGAGCTGACCGATCACAACACCTCATGGCGTCAGGGCGGCGGCTCCATCATGGTCGCAGGCGGCGACTCGGACGGATCGGTGGACGCTGACGCAACCACCAAGGCATCCCCGATGTACTGGTGGGTTGGCGCGAATGACACCTCCGGTAACACCAACCCCGTTACCTGGAGCGCACGAGGCGCCGTCGAGTCCGGCTACAACGCATACCTTGGCGCAGGCTTCTCTGACGCCCGCGTGAAGCTGATTGACGGCTTCAGCCACCACGACTACGACCTGCCGCACATCCTGGCCTCCTCGCTGGACTTCGCGGGCAAGACCCCCGCGCTGGGCTACAGCGACCTGTCCGACTCGAACCCGAACTACAACGAGATCAGCTGGAACTCTGATCACCGCATCATGCTCGGCTTCGCGGACGGCACCTTCCGCCCGAACGCATCGGTCAACCGTGCGCAGCTGGCAACCTACCTGTACCGCGTGGCTGGTCGCCCCGCCGTGAACGCACCGGCCGTTTCGCCGTTCAGCGACGTTCCGGTTAACCACCCCGCGTACAAGGAGATTTACTGGCTGAGCCAGCAGGGTATCACCGGTAGCGACTTCCGTCCTCTGGAAGCCGTCACCGAGTCCACCATGGCCGAGTTCATGTACCGTGCGGCCGGCTCCCCGGCACAGGCTCAGGGCGGCTACGCATCGCAGGCCCTGGCCTGGGCCGCCTCGAACGGCATCGGTACCGGCTCCACCTCTTCGGCAGCCATCACCCGCGACGCTATGGCAGGCTACCTGTACATCTACGCTAACTAAGGCGTACGGCCCCTAAAGCATAAAGAACCGCCCCGCTCCTTTTCAGGAGCGGGGCGGTTCTTGTATGTGACCTACAGGGAGGCGCCTATCGGCGCGCTACCGGATTAGAGGGTCTGGGTGGGGGTGTCGCCACCGATAGCAGGGGTCTGCTTTGCCTTCAGCTCGGCCAGGCGGGCGTCGAGCTCGTTCTGGCGACCCATCTCCTCCAGGGTGTTGAACTGTGCGTCCAGCGAGGAGGATGCCAGCTCCTGCTGACCAATGACGCGTGCCTCTTCGCGGCGGACCTTCTCTTCGAAACGGTAGATTTCGCTGGTCGGGTCCATCACGTCGAAGGCCTTCAGAGCGTCGTTGACCTGGCTCTGAGCGGTGGCGGTCTTCTGACGCGAGGTCAGTTCGTCGCGCTTGTACTTCAGCTCGTCGAGCTTGGTACGCATCTTGTCCAGACCGTCCTTGAGCTGGTTCACGACCTGGGTCTGGGAAGCCAGCTGGGGCTCGAGGGCCTGTGCAGCCTTCTCAGCCTGCATCTGCTTGCCCAGAGCAACCTTGGCGAGGTTGTCGAACTTGTCAGCGTTAGCGGTGTCGCCAGCGGTGCGAAGCTCATCTGCCTTGTTGGAGGCGGCCAGAGCCTTGGCGCCCCACTCCTGGGCTTCCTTGAGGTCCTCTGCGTGGTCCTTCTCCAGCAGTCGCAGGTTGCCGATGGTCTGGGCGACGGCGGCCTCTGCCTCACGGATGCTGTTGGTGTAGTCGCGAACCATCTGGTCCAGCATCTTCTGCGGGTCCTCGGCAGCGTCGAGCAGGGCGTTGATGTTTGCCTTCGCCAGCTGTGCGATTCGACCGAAGATAGTCTGCTTAGCCATGATTTCCTACTTTCTGTTCAACGGGCTGCGGGGGAGCGCCACGCTCCTCGTGAGCCGTGCCCGTACAACTTATTATGTGAGAGGTTTCTGGGCGTGGGCTGTGAAAACCATGCACGCCCGATGACCTCAATCTAAACTTTGGGTGAATTGGGTGAACTAGAAGCTACCGCCGTCGCCACCGCCGCTACCCCAGTCGCCGCCTCCGCCGCCACTGAAGCCGCCGCCGCTCCAACCGCCGTCGGAGGAGGAGCCGCCGGAGCTGCTGCCCCAGCTGTGGGTTGAGCCGGAGCCCAGGGTGTTCAGGATGGCGCCCAGCAGCAGGCCCTTCGCGAGGTCGCTACCCCAGCTATTACCGCCGCCACCGCTGGAGCGTTCGGAGAACTGGCCCATCTCGCGGGCGGCGCGGTTCTGCGCGTCGTTGGCCTGCTGAAGGGCCATGTTGGCCTCGTTCAGAGCCTCCAACGGGTTGGAGTTACGCATCCGGTTGGCGTTCATGAGGTGGCGTTCGGCTTCGGAGATCGCGGTCAGGGTCGTGGGGCCCACGGCGCCGCGACGATTATCGATGTACCCGCGGGCACCGGTCACCGCGGCGTGCGCGGAGCGGAGGGTGCGATCGAGGGTCTGGCTTGCCGCACGGGAACGGTCGCGGGTGGCGCGCATTTCCGTCATCGACTTGTCCAGCTCGCTCGAGAGCTGACGCAGCTGATTGGCCAGGGCCAGCGGGTCGTTCGGGCGGGCGGTGGAGCTCTGCGTCACCTGTCCGAGGACCGCTTCCATACCGGCAGCCACGGCGGCCAGGTCGGAACGACCCTGGGACATGGCCAGGCTCTTGGCCTCGGCCACGTCGCGCTGAATACTCAGCAGGTCGGTACTCAAAGCCTCCTGAGCCGCGTTGAGCTCGTTGTTGCGGTTCGTCACCGCATTGGACAGCGCGAGAATTTGTGCCGAGGCTTCCTCGGCAGAGCGCAGGTGCGCAACGGCCTCGGCTCGGTTGGTATCCACCAGCTGCTGTGCTTTCTGAAGCTCATCGGTGCACAGAGCCAGGTTCGATTCCAGCAGAGCAGCGGTCTTCGAGATGGGCTCCAGAGCCGAGGGTAGGTAGCGTTCCTTCATCTGGGCGTATCGGGCGGAGCACTCCGCCACCGTGCTACGCACCTGCGGGAGGTGCTCGTTCAGCGCAGCGATGGCCTGGGGGGCCTGCTGCTCAAGGTCGCGCATCTGGGCCAGCTGAGCGTCCTGCTCCTGCGAGATGCGGGCCACGGCCTGGGAGTTATCGATAATCTCGCTCAACCAGGCGCGCTGCTCCGCCTCGGTGTCGGGAATACTGTCGGTCAGCAGCTGCTGACGCTGGAAGGAACGGCGCATCAGTTCTTCGGCGCGGGCGATTTCCTTCTCGAAGCGGGCGACCTGCTGATCGCCGTACTGGGCGCGTGCAAACTCCAGCTCCTGCTTGGCGCGACTCATCGTGGTGTCGGCCTGTAGCAGGGCGCTACCGGCGCGGGTGCGCAGCTCTTCCAGAGGAATCTCCGGGACCTGCGGACGC
This sequence comes from Rothia sp. HMSC062F03, assembly GCF_001836905.1. Taxonomy (NCBI): domain Bacteria; kingdom Bacillati; phylum Actinomycetota; class Actinomycetes; order Micrococcales; family Micrococcaceae; genus Rothia; species Rothia sp. HMSC062F03. Next base: position 457,504 of record NZ_KV830861.1, read on the forward strand.
GGAACCGGGCGGGGAGCGTTATAGGTGTTCTGCTGCGGGGCGTTTTTGCGACGCTTACGGCGACGAGCCGCGTACACGCCACCACCAACGGCAGCCACCGCACCGACTCCCAGCACACCGGTCACCACGCTCGAAGAGCTACCGCCCTTCTGAGCCTCGATACCCTCGACCGCGGCCAACGCTGCGCCAGAGTAATCGCTGTTCTGCAGCTTCGGCTTGATGTAGTTCTGGTACACCTTCGTCTGCTGATCGCTCGACAGGGTCTTCGTGCTACCGGCCAGGAAATACGCCTGGCGGCTTTCGGTGGCAATCACCAGCACAACGTCGGCCGAGCCCCAGTTGTTCTTCGTAGCCAGGGCCTTGGTCCACGCCTGGGAACCCGAGGGGTTCTCAAACTTATCGATGGTCACCACGTGCAGGTCCACGTTGTGCTTCTTCGACAGAGCCGAAATCTTGGAACTCAGCGTGGAGGTATTGCCCAGGGAATTCGTGGTGTCGTAGATGCGGGTACCGGTAATCTGCATGGGGTCAGCGGCCTGTGCGGCCGAGGGGCCGGCTGCGGTAAAGAACGCCGAACCGGCCGGGGCCACGACGGAGGCGAAGGACAGACCTGCTGCCAGCGCTGTGGCACCCACTACGGTGCGTAGGCGCGGGCGCTGACTGCGAGAGTAACGCGCGGGGGCGTGGTTGGTCATGCTATTTCCTCCGTTATCGTGACGTATTTATGTGCTCGTTCGTGCAGGTAGCGGTCGTTGCGTACCCTCAACACCGGTCACACTATTAGTGTAACCGCGGCCCCGCGGTCAAGGCCCGATGATACGAAGCCTTCAGCGAATATGACCCGAATATTGGAACTCTGTTTACTGATCGTTTACTTTGACCGTTAGCGGTGAGAATCCCTTGCCTGCTTGCGATTCATAAGAAGGTAATGCGGGACGCCCCGAGCATCCGAGCCGTACACGGTACTCGTCTTCCCGTCGGAGACGCTCACCGTAGATACGAGCGCGCAGCCCCGCATCTTGGCGGTGCTCAGCCTTCTCTCACCATCACGGATGAGTTCCTGAGCCTGCTCCCACGCGTCGCGGAGCGAGGGGAAAGCACCCGCCGCAACGGGGCGGGAAGATTCGCGAGCCTCGATGAGGTCTTCCAACGCCTCAACGGTGTGAAGCACCCCAACGCTCCCGGTATCGTCTGCGCACGGGCCACAAGCGGTGCGTTCGATGAGAGAAAGAGGAAGGTACCCGTCGCACGTGACGAGCCAGGTCAGTTGCCTCTGCACGGTATGTAGACGTACCGTCTGGCGGAGTAGACGTACGTGAGCCCGCAGCAGAGGGAGGGGAATCTGCTCGGGACGATCCGGGGACGCGGAGCCGGGATTTGCGAGCAAGAGCCTCCCCTCGTAGTGCAGGAAACGGATGATATCGGGGAACCCCGTTAGCGATTGGATGCGCTTCCCGATTGTGATAAGGGAATAGGGACCGGGATGGTCCCAATCCTCTACATGGTTGGGAATCATGATTGGCTGTTCCGCGGTCTTAGGGTCGTGCCGGGCCAGCAGGCGAAGGTCGGCGGTCATCTCCTCGATGATTCCCTCACCCTCAAGCGTGAGGATAAGGTTCATCGCCTCGATGGTCTCGCGCACATGAATGTCTAGCACGGCCGCGAGGAACTCGGCGTCCTGCAACTGTAGGCGTGCCGCATCGAGACTCTCCTCGAGAGTGGCTTGCATACCCGTCAGCTCAAACTCGTTCAGATCTTCGACGCGCAAAAATCGGGTGATGCCGTCCCGACCGGTGCGGTAAAACGGATCGGTGAACTTCAATACGGACTGAACTAGCAGCAGGGCCTGCTCGCGCAGAGCAGGAAGAAGATTCGTAGCGTATTGAATCGTGGCATCCCAGAGCTTTCTGCTCTCATCCTTTTCACCCAGCCCACCGCCATTCGACGCCTTATACTGCTGAGCTCGGTTAGCCAGTACCGTTTGGGAGAGATCCACCGCGAGATCGTAATTTTTCCGCTCCGCGAAGGCCTCCAGCTTCTGCGCGCTCTCGCGCAGGTAACGCACCGCGTGGAGACGGTTGTTCACATCAGCGGGCGGGGTATCCTCCAGCAGACGGCTACGGAAGGTGCGCTCGAAGCACCGCTCCGTCTCCGTCACCACTGAGGACGCCAATGCGAGGGAACGGTCTCGGGCGTACGCAAAGGAATCCGGCTTTCCTTCGAGGTTAGCGAGGGAAGCGTAGTACTTCAGGGCTTCGCTAAGCCGCATGCGGTTCTGCTCAATGGACTGCTCCAGCTCGGTCGCGAGAAGCTCCTTCGACGCGTTCGGCGTCTGCTTTAGGGAGCGCAGGGGAGAAACCTGCGCACGCTCAAGCGTCTGCAGGTTCAGCACGGCGTGCACGAGGTAGTTTTCGAGGGCTTTGACCTGTTGCTGCCACGAATACTGGTCAAGGGGCATGATTGCTAACGGCTCCCACTAGCAGACGCTGCGAGAGTAGCGCGCGGGGGCGTGGTCGGTCATGCTATTTCCTCCGTTATCGTGACG
>NZ_KV830861.1:460148-509162 GCF_001836905.1 Rothia sp. HMSC062F03
CCGGTCACACTATTAGTGTAACCGCGGCCCAGCAACCGACCCAGCTAACAGCCCGGCAACCGGCCCCGCGGCCAAGGGCCGATGATACGAAGCCTTCAGCGAATAAGACCACAATATTGTGCGGTTGTTTGCCACCCGCTTACCGTCTTCCCAGGGTTATACAGGAAAGCCGGCATACAGGTGGGCCGGTGTCTAGCCTCCCGCCAGACCCCGGCCCACCGGTTATGTAGCCAGTTAGCGCCGACGCGCAATCTTCAGATTGCTCATCAGGTACTCAACGACCTCCGCGGCATCAACATCGTGGATGCTCTGTGCTATGCCGTTCACCACCTTAACCCGCGAAGACGAAGCGAACATCCAGCCCAAGAACTGCACAGTATTCAGCAACCTAGAACTGCGATCTGCCTGCTTGCGCATCTGCGACCACAGGATGCGGGGGACCGGCACGTCACGACCCCTATACTCCCGGGAACTGGCGCGAGCGTCCAGAAGCTCAGCGAGCGCCTCAATATTTTCGGTCAGCTCCTTCAAATCCTCATCCCCGGCAGAGGGACCGACGAAATACCGTTCAACCAGGCTCAAAGGCATGTAGCCGCTACAGCTACTCACCCACACCAGCTTCAAACGCAGGTTCTGCAGACGAAGCACCTGCTTCAGAAGCCGCGAATGGGTGCGCAACACAGACAACGGCATGGAAGATAATCTCTTCTCCTCCGAAAGCAGACCCTCGAAGGAGCCTTCCCCGGAAAACGCCTTATACGGATCCGAGACGCCCACCAGAAGCACCGGTCCCTCGTAGTGAACGAACGCCAGAACCTCGGGAACACTCGAGAGGGAACGGATGCGCTCGCCAATGGTCGGCAGATCCTCCCCATCCGGGGCGTACTGTTCGCGGCTGAACATCGACGTCTGGATAGGCTGCTCGGCAAGGTCGGGCGAGTCATGAGCAAGCGCCCGCAAATCGGTCACAATCTCGGTCAGAACGCCGTCCTGCTCAACCTGCAGAAGCTCCTGGAGAAGCTCAATGACAGCGTTCGTCTGCAGGCTCAAGACCGCGGCGCAGAACTCCGCATTCTGAAGCTCAAGACGCACCTTCTCCAGGCGCTCTTCCAGCGTGGACTGCACGCCCTTGAGCTCAAACTCGCTCAGCTGCTCTGGGCGGAGCATACGGTGCACACCGTCCTCGCCAGTGCGGTAGAAAAGTTCGCTAAACTCCAGCGTAGACTGCACGCCCTTCAACGCCCGCTCTCGCAACTCGGGCAGAACGTCAAAGGCGACTTCGGTCATCTCATTCCAGACCTTGGCCTCATCGATCTTCGAATCCTTACGAACAGTCTTCTTCCAGGTCTCGGCAAGCTGCATAGCGCGGTCAAATTCGCTCAGCTCCACAAAAGCCGCCAGCTTCTGGGCGCTCTCACGCAGATAACGCACCGCGTAGAGACGGTCGCTCAAAGAATCCGGGAGGCTATCCTCCAGCAGGCGCCAACGGAAGGTACGCTCAAAGCACTCCTCGGTCAGGCTAATGACGGCGGCGCTCAAAGAGAGCGCGTGGTCACGGGCAAAAGCGAAAGAGCCCGGGGTATCCGCCAGACGGGGCAGGGACGTATAAAACTCTAGCGCCCCGCTCAGCTTCAGCCGAGATACCCGGATGGTTTCTTCCAGCTCGGCGGCAAGTACCGTGCGGTCAGCCTGGGCAGTCTCCTTGAAACTGTGCAACGGAGAAACCTGTGCACGCTCGAGCGTCTGCAGGTTCATGACCGCACGCATGAGGTAGTTCTCCAGGATGCTGACCTGCTCCCGGCGCGGACGCTGATTCAGCGGAACATGATTCTCCTGCGTACCGACCAGCAGGTGCTGCGGCACACCGCTAATCGACGGCAGCGTAAAGACTTCATCCTCAGATTTACTGACAGAAAGCACCATGGGGTAGCGGCTGCGTTGCGCGTTCTCTAGAGGGGGAATGAGCTTGAAGTTGGTGCTCAAAGAGAAAGGGTCGGAAGGCGCAGGCTTGGGCTGGTCGGCCTCGTCCTTCTGCGTAGTTTCTTCCTGCTGAGCCGTTCCGTTCGGGGGAGTGGCCTCCTGCCGAACGGCCTCCTCCGACCGGGATTCTTCGCGCACACCGGCCTCTTGAGCGCCAGCGGGGCTTTCCATCTGAAGGGGAGCGAGCGGGGAGGGCACCCCCTGCTTCGCTGCGGTGCTCTCAACACGGTTCTGCTGTGCGTCGTTAGCCGGGGTGGTACCCTGCGGGGCACTCGAGGGCTGCGGATTCGGCAGGTACTGCTGCGGATAGCTGACGGCACCCCGGACGGGCTGACCCTGCTGGTTCTGCGCCTGCGGAGGCTGAACCTGCGAAGGGTACCCGTGCTGGGGTTGTCCCGGAGCATGGGGAGGCGCCTGCGGTGCGCTCGCCGGGTACGGGCTGTACGGAGGCGACATCCGCTGATTCTGCTGCGCGTCGTTTTTGCCCCGCCGTTTCTGGGCACGGAGGCTAACCAGCAGAACGACAAGGGTGATAGCGAGTACGCCCCCGAGGAGGGTGTACAGGGGTGCAGGGCCCGCCACCGATAGCGAAGGTAGCGTGGCGAGAAGAGCGAACGCGGCGCAGGAAGTACTCATGTCTTTACGATAGCCCAGCATGCCCCGCCGTGCTCGGGAGCGTGTGAATCCGCCGCCTGCTAAGAGTCGATACCCGAGCCATCCTGCGGAGCGGGTGAGCCCGGGACGCGGAGCTAACGCAGGTACGAGCCCAAACAAAGAAGCGGCCCCCACCCGTATTCGGGGTGGGGACCGCATCCTCATCACTCATCACTTAACACATATGTCCCGGCTCGGCCTCACCCGAGCCGAAGGACACTTTCGGGGATACACCCCCATCCGTTACGGGTCTCTCAACTCCCGTACCGGAAAACTCGTTCGACGGTGGAGCCTTATCCGTCGTCTTGGCCAACGCTATCTAGAGATGGCCGCGCTCTGGTGTCGCTCGTGGAGTTGTTCCTCCTGCTGGCGGCGGTACACCATGCCTGAGCAGCAGGCCACCACACCGGCACCGATGCCGATTGAGCAAACCAATACGGCGCAAAAGATTATGGTTGCAATCACTGGAGTTCCTCCTTCGTTTATCATCTGCCCTCCACGCTACGGGTCTTCTCTGTGCTTCAGCTGTGCGTAGAGGCGGGCACCGCTGTGTAGATTGCCGTTCGCTAGATTCTCATTTGCGGGCACTTCGCGGGTAGCGCGGGGAAAAGCCGACACTCAGAAAATTCCCAGGGAACTCTACGCTGAGCGACAGTGAAAAAGCATCGAACGGCACAAAAGACCCTCTACAGTAGATAGAGATAGTGCGCCCGAACGACGCACGGGTAGACTTCAAGGAGAACAAACCCATGACTCAGAACACCGGATGGTCTCCGGGCGGCAACGACGGCCTCTCCGACGCGACACGGCCTCTGCAGAGCGTAAACGGGCAACCCAATTACCAGGGTTATCAGCAGGCCGGGTACCAGGCCTCCCAAAACGGCTACTCGCAGGCGTACCCTCAGAACGGCTACGGGTATCGTGCGACCGCTACGGTAGCTTCCCCCGCCCCGGAGAAGAGCAAGCGTTACGGCGGCGGAGTTGTTCTCACTGCGGCCGTGCTCGCGGCCCTCGTGGGTGGCGGCGTGGGCGCCGGCGTCGGGTCCTTCACCGCCTCGGCCGGTTCCTCCTCTTCGAGCTCCTCTCGTGGGTCGGTGAGTTCCAATATCAGCAACTCGTCGACTGTTACCGGCGTCGCCGAGACCGCGAAGAAGGTTCTTCCCTCGACCGTTAGCATCGTGGCATCTGACGGGTCGAGCACTGCCGGCGGCGGCAGCGGCGTCGTTCTGGACAAGGAAGGACACATCCTGACGAATAACCACGTGGTGGTTTTCTCTAACAGGGAAGCCTCCATCGTCGAGGTGCGCCTGAACGACGGTACGGTGCGCACCGCCAAGATCGTGGGGCGCGATGAAGCCTCCGATCTGGCCGTCCTGAAGATTAACTCCTCCGGTCTTGACCTGCAGCCCATCACCTGGGGAGATTCTTCGAAGCTGGTCTCGGGCGAGGTCGTGGTGGCCCTCGGCGCGCCCTATAGCCGTACCGACACGGTCACCTCCGGTGTGGTGTCGAACGCGAACCGCGTGCAGCCTGCCGACGAGAAGGGCCAGAACTACATCCCCATGGTTCAGACTGACGCCCCCATCAACCACGGTAACTCCGGCGGACCGCTCGTCAACCTCAAGGGAGAACTGGTCGGCATTAACGCGCAGGGCCAGGCCAGCCAGGACGGCGGTACCGCCGACGGTATGGCCTTCTCGATTACTTCGAACTACGCCAAGCGTATCTCCTCCGAAATCATCGCTAACGGCAAGGCCACCCACGGTTACCTGGGTGCGAACGTTAAGAACAGCCCCGCCGACACCGGTAGCGGCTCCTCGAAGCTGATTTCCGGCGGTGTGGAGATTAGCTCTGTGACCTCCGGCAGCCCCGCAGCCAAGGCAGATTTGCGTGCCGGCGACATCGTAGTGGAGGCGGACGGCCACCCCATCACGAAGAGCGACGAGCTCAACGGCACGGTGCGTGCGGCGGCGGCCGGCTCGAACATGACGCTCAAGGTTAAGCGCGGCGGGACGACCAAGGACATCACCGTGACTCTGGGCAGCGCCAGCTCGTAGCGCTAACCCGCCTCTTTTGGCGCTCGCCTCTGCGACGGGGATGCGAGCCGACAAATACGGGCGGGTAGAAGAGCAAATAGAGACGAAGCTCCCGACCCTCGATGTGAGGGCCGGGAGCTTCGTCGTATTAGCGCTACGGGAACGGCCTTGCGGGAAGGCTAGGCGTTCTTGAGAATCTCTGCCACGCGCTTCTGCAGGGCAGGGATGACCTCCTGCTCGAACCAGGGGTTCTTCGCCTGCCACCTAAAGTTTAGGGGCGAAGGATGCACGAGCGGCAGGAACTTCGGAAGGTAGGACTCCCACGCGCGTACCGTCTCGGTCAGGTTACGTTCGGCCTTCGGACCGCGCTTACCGTTCAGATAGTACTTCTGGGAGTATGCGCCCACCAGCAGAATCAGCTGCACATCCGGCATGAGATCCAGTAGCTGCGGATGCCACTTCGGCGCGAAATCCTTACGCGGCGGGTTATCGCCGTGCGCGCCCTTACCGGGGTAGTAGAAATCCATCGGCAGCAGCGAAATGAGCTCGGGGTTGTAGAACTGCTCGTCTGTCACGCCCATCCACTCGCGCAGCTTCTCACCGCTCGGGTCGTTCCACGGGATGCGGCTTTCCTGCGCGGCGCGCCCCGGTGCCTGACCAATCACCACGATGCGTGCCCTAGGTGACGCCGAATAGACCGGCTCCCAGCCCTGCTCGGTGTACTCCTTATTCTCAGGATCCCGGCGAATCTGCTCGGCCAGGGGAGGGGTAGAACTCAGAATCTGCTGAACCATGTGCTCGGGCAAATCGTGGTGTGCGGTAGCCATGCTAGATGGCGCCTCCCTCAAATCCGTTCTGGCGCCAGGCCTCAAACACGGCAATCGATGCGGAGTTAGCCAGATTGAGGGAACGGCGGCCAGGCTTCATGGGAATCTTAACCCGTTCGGTAATGTGCTCGTCCCGCTGTACCTCGGCGGGCAGACCCACCGACTCGGGGCCGAACATGAGGACGTCTCCGGGACGGTACTCGATATCCGCGTAGGAGGTCGAGGCCGTGGTGGTGAACGCGAAGACGCGCTCTGGCTCGAGGGCTCGCCAGGCATCCTCGAGGGTCTTGTGGACGGTCACCACGGCCAGGTCGTGGTAATCCAGGCCCGCGCGGCGCAGGTGGGCGTTATCGAAGTTGAAACCCAGCGGCTCCACCAGATGCAATTCGGCACCGGTAATCGCGGCCAGTCGGATGGCGTTACCGGTATTACCCGGAATCTCGGGGGTATAGAAAAGAATCTTGAACACGTTCCTAAGTGTACCGCGTAGCCTTTGAACAGCCCGGCTGAGTAGCGCTCACCGACCTACCCACAGGCAAATGCTGCTAGAAGAGGCCAGAGGCAGCGCGATAAAATAAGCGAGGCGAACAGCCACGCATCCAGCAGGAGGAACACATGAGCGCAGAAACCAACCGCCAGAACGGCCGCGTCTACCTTGACCACGCCGCAACCACCGAGGTGCTTCCCTCCGCCATCGACGCGATGGTCGAACAGATGCGCGCGGGCGGCAACCCCTCCTCACTGCACGCCCTGGGCCGAGACGCCCGAGCCACCGTCGAGTACGCCCGCGAACGCATAGCCCGCGCCATTGGCGCCGACCCCGCCGAGGTTATTTTCACCTCGGGCGGCACCGAGGCGGACAACCTCTCCGTCAAGGGCATCTACTGGAAGCGTCGCGAGGAAGACGCTCGGCGTACCCGAATTCTCGTCTCCTCCATCGAACACCACGCCGTGGAAGACACCTGCGAGTGGCTTGAAAAGGCCGAGGGTGCACGGATTGAATGGATTCCCGTGGACGAACGCGGCCGCGTGAACCCGCAGACGGTCCGCGAGCTCATCGAGAAGAACCCCGAGGACGTCGCGCTCGTGACCGTCATGTGGGCCAATAACGAGGTGGGTACCGTGCAGCCCATCCCCGAGATTGCCGCTATCGCCGCCGAGTACGGGATTCCCATGCACTCGGACGCCGTGCAGGCCTTTGGCGCTGTGCCGATTGACTTCCATGCCAGCGGCACGACCACCCTCGCCATTTCCGGCCATAAGATTGGCGGCCCCATGGGCATCGGTGCGCTGGTCGCTACCCGCGCCGTGCAGATGACCCCCGTGCTCCACGGCGGCGGTCAGGAACGCTCCGTGCGTTCCGGCACCATCGACGCACCCGCCATCGCGGGCTTCGCCGAAGCCGCCGTGCACGCGGTTGAGCACCTGCCCCAAGAATCGGCCCGCATCGCCGCGCTACGCAACGAACTCGTGGCCGCCGTCAGCGCGCTCATTCCGCAGGCGCACCTGAGCGGCGAGGACCCGCTCACCGAGGAGTACCCCGGCCAGAAGCGCCTGCCCGGCAACGCGCACTTCACCTTCGAGAACGCAGAGGGTGACACCCTGCTCTTCCTGCTGGACATGCAGGGCATCAGCAGCTCCACCGGCTCCGCCTGCAACGCCGGGGTGACTCGCCCCTCCCACGTGCTCATCGCCATGGGTATGGACGAGGGCACCGCCCGCAGCGCCCAGCGCTTCACCCTCGGCCACTCGAGCACCGGCGCGGATATTGCGCGCCTCATCGCGGCCCTGCCCGCCGCCTACACCCAGGCCGCCAAGGCTGGGCTGTCGTCTCAGCTGCCGGACGCATCCCGCTGGCACTAAGTACCCCCGCATAGAACGCCCCGGAACCGCCTAAAACACCCCGAAGCCCCGAACCTCACCCCTGGACCGGAGGTTCGCTGAGGGTGCACTGCCCGGTGCCGGGGCGTCGCCCTGCGTACAATAGGTAGCTACAGCCTCGGGCCCGTGCTTCTGCGCGCCCGCGCATCCGAGGCAGCCGATAGAGCATCGGTGTATGGACGACACCAACACAGGACCGGCCGAACACCCCGCCGCGCAACGCGCGGCAAGGTTCGGCCACGGAAACGAGGAATAGCGTAGTGAAGATTCTGGCAGCTATGAGCGGCGGCGTTGACTCCGCCGTGGCCGCAGCCCGCGCCGTCGATGCGGGTCACGAGGTCGTGGGCGTGCACCTGGCCCTCTCGCGCATGCCCGGAACCCTGCGCACCGGCTCCCGCGGATGCTGCACCCTCGAAGACTCCATGGACGCCCGCCGCGTCTGCTCCCAGCTGGGTATTCCCTTCTTCGTCTGGGACTTCTCGGAACGCTTCAAGGAAGACGTCGTGGACGACTTCATCGCCGAATACGAGGCCGGGCGAACCCCCAACCCCTGCATGCGCTGCAACGAGAAGATCAAGTTCGCGGCCCTGCTCGAACGCGCCGTCGCCCTCGGCTTCGACGCAGTGGTGACCGGCCATTACGCCCGCGTCATCACGAACGAGGACGGTAACCGCGAACTACATCGTGCCGCCGACTGGGCCAAGGACCAGTCCTACGTGCTCGGCGTGCTCACCCACGAGCAGCTCAAGCATGCCTGGTTCCCCCTGGCCGATACCCCCTCGAAGGCACAGGTGCGTGCCGAGGCCGCCGAGCGCGGCTTCTCCGTGGCGAAGAAGCCTGACTCCTACGACATCTGCTTCATCCCCGAGGGTGACACCCGCGCGTGGCTCGGCGAGCACATCCAGATGCGCCCGGGCCTCATCAAGGACACGAGCGGCCAGGTGCTTGGCGAGCACCCCGGCGCTCAGGCCTACACCGTCGGTCAGCGTAAGGGCCTGGCGCTGGGCCGCCCCGCCCCCGACGGCAAGCCCCGCTTCGTGCTGGAGGTGCGCCCCAAAGAGAACGAGGTGATTGTCGGATCCCGCGAGCTTCTGGCCGTGGACGAGATTCGCGGCATCCGCGCCACCTGGGCGGGAGTCCCGGTGGATCAGGCAGCCCGCTTCCTGCAGGAACCGGAGCAGCTAGGCGCTCGCAGCGAAGAGTTTGAGGTGACCGCGCAGGTGCGCGCCCACGCCGACCCGGTGCGCGCCAAGGCGTACCTGACCTGGGCCCCCGACCCCGAAGCTGAAGAAGAGAACGCGCTGCGCCTGGAGACCGTGGTGCGCCTGCTGGACCCGCTCTCGGGCGTCGCTCCCGGCCAGACCATGGTGCTCTACCAGGGCACCCGCGTGCTGGGCCAGTCCACGATTGCCCGCGCATACTCCCTGAACCGCGAGGATATTCAGGAAGCCCTGGGCGCATAAGGCACAGCAGTAAATACTCTCGCGGTTTGCCCCAACCACACTGCAGCAGCAACGCACAGAAGACCACAACCAATCTGAGGAGAAACCGATGACCGCCGAACACACGTCCTGCGAATTTGACCCTCACGCCACCTCCATGGGCGATGAGGTTGCGCCCGAGGTCTACGAGGAGCTTTTCGCGATGCGCCGCTCCATCGACAACTTCGATGCGGCCCTCGTGCACATTCTGGCGGAGCGCTTTCAGGCCACGAAGCGCGTGGGTCTGCTCAAGGCTAAGCACAATCTGCCGGCGGGCGACCCCAGCCGCGAGGAAGCTCAGATTGCCCGTCTGCGCGCTATGGCGAAGGAGTCCAGCCTGGACCCCGAGTTCGCCGAGAAGTTCCTGAACTTCATCATTTCTGAGGTGATTCGTCACCACATTCGTATCGCGGCTGAGCAGCAGGACTCCGAGCAGGGCGAGAACCCCGCCTCGGCCGATCATGCAGAGTAGCCCTCGCCGGGGCGGGCGAGGCCCCGCGCCGGAACCGATGCCTCAGCGTCTGCTGATGCCCGGCGAGTACCGTGCCCCCGAGGGCGACGAGCTGGACGAGCGGGAGCTCGCGGCCCTCGCCGCCGAGCGTCCTCTGGTGCGCGCCAGCGGCACCGGGCCCTTCCCCGGAACCTCCCTGGCGGAGGCGATGGCCCGCATCGAGGGAGAACTGGGAGCGCCACATCTGCCCTATCTGCCGCAGCTGCCGGCCACCGGCTGGAAGGGGACCGCGACCGCGCGCACCCTGGCAATCTGCGAGGGAATCGCCTTTGATGGTGCATCCTTCGGCTGGCGCATGGTGCACAGCACCGGACGCGGTGCACGCGAATCGGCTCTGGCCGAGGACCGGCTGCTCTCGGATATCAATCTTCTGGCTGACCGAGTGGGCTCACGCGCTTCGGGCCGCCGCACCTCAACGCAGACTGGGGGAGAAAGGGCGACCCGCCCCGCCTACAAGATCCAGCTCACCGGTCCGTTGAGCCTCGCCGCGCAGGTGTACCTGCCTGGTGGCGAACGGGCGATGAGCGATGCCGGCGCGAGCCGCGATCTGCTGGATTCTTTCCTCGAGGGTATGGAACGCTGGTTTATTCTCCTGCGGGAGGCCCTGCAAGCCCCGACCGCGCCGCTGGCCGTGCAATTTGACGAGCCAGAATTTCAGCGCCTGCTGGAGGGCTCTATCCCCACCGTGAGCGGCTTCCGTACCCTGCCGGCAATTGAACCACACGTCTATCGCGAGGCGTACCGGCGCCTGACGGAGCGGTGCGCCGACCTGAACCTGCAGGTCATCCTGAATATCGACGGCACCGGGGTGAAGCCGTTGCGCGCGCCGAAGGTGAGTGTTAAGCCCGCCCCGAGCCTGGACGCGCTCGAGATGTTCAAAACCATGCAGGCTGCAGCCAACCCCGCCCTGCCCTGCGCCCTGATGCTGCACCCCGACCGTTCCCGTCCGCGGGGGGCAGGAACGCTGCACGTGCCGCCCCTGAGCGATCCGCGCTCTTGGGAGCCTATCGCCCAGCTAGTGGATGCGGGGGCCCGCGTCTGGCTGCCGGTCGTCACCGAGGAAATGGTGCCTCACCAGGCACGACGCCTTTTCAACCTGTGGGGCGAGGTGGGGTTGGAGACTCGTCAGCTGAGTTCCGCTGGCCTCATGCCCGACGACGCTCGTCTGCCCGCCGGAGGCTACGCCTCGCTGAGCCTCACAGAGGCGACGGCTTCTCTGGCGCGAGTGACAGAGTGTGCCCGAGCCCTGGGCGAGTGCGGGGTATGATTAGAGGAATGACATTTTAGTGTAAGTAATTTCGGCAATTCTTTAGGGAGGTACTGTGAGCGTAGGCGACGCACACACCATTCTGGTGGTTGATGATGATGACGCCCTGGCGGAGATGATTGGTCTTGTGCTCGCACAAGAGGGGTTCAACGCCGTTTTTTGCGAGAATGGTGCACGCGCTTTTGAAACCTTTATGCGCTCCACTCCCGACCTGGTTCTTCTGGACCTAATGCTTCCCGGAATGAACGGTATTGAGGTGTGTCAGCAGATCCGCCGTTCCTCGAACGTGCCGATCATCATGCTGACCGCCAAGAGCGATACCGAAGACGTGGTGAAGGGCCTGGAGGCCGGCGCCGACGACTACATTGCCAAGCCGTTTAAGCACGCCGAGCTGTTGGCTCGCATCCGAACCCGCCTGCGCCCGCGTGAGAGCCGCCAGCTGGTCGTGTCGATTGGCGATATCGTCATGGATATGGACGGCCGCACGGTGAAGTACCACGACACCGAGGTCCCGATGACTCCGCTGGAGTTCGATCTTTTGGCGGCCCTGGTGCGCCACCCCGGCCAGGCCCTGAGCCGTCAGGAGCTGCTGGACATGGTCTGGGGTTACACCGACGTGAGCGATTCTCTGGTGAATGTGCACGTCCAGCGCTTGCGTGCAAAGTTCGACGAGCTGGGCGCGGATCGCTTTATCCAGACAGTGCGCGGTGTCGGATACAAGATTCCGACCGAACTGGTTGGTTCCTCCGCAAACTAAGCGGGAACACACGACGACTCTCACCACAGTGGCGAAGGGATAACCTGATTGTCTGTTGCGAAGTCGCGCCGTAAGCACGGCGCTTTGGCGGCGGAGGCGGTTGCCTCCGCCTCTTCGCGTACCCGAACCCCTCGGGCGCGGGAGAATCGCAAGCCGCGCCGAAACATTCCGCAGCGGATGCGCAGGCTCTGGCGTGAATCCCTTCAGTTCCGTGCATTGGCAACCGCCGGCGTGCTCATGTTCCTGAGCTTCTTGGCGGTGGGCTGGTCCCTGTCGAGCCAGATCGCAACGAGCCTGTTCGAGAACCAGAAGTCGCAGGCACTTCAGGAGTCGATTAGCGGTTTCCGTAACGTGCAGAGCGTGCTGAACTCCTCCGAGATGCGAAGCGACAGCGAGATTCGTCGTAACGTGAGCCGTACCCTGACGGTCTTGGACGCCGGCGCATCCGGCAAACGTAGCTGGATCCTTGTGCCGCTGGAGGGGCAAGGCAAGCAGGGTTTTATCCCCGAGCAGAGTAGCGATAAGTCCCTGAACTCGTCGAGCATCCCCACGGATTTCAAGAACACCGTTCGCGATAGGGACGGCGTGTATTGGCAGACCTCCACTATTACAACGTTTGAGAATAACCGCGAACGCACCTACCCCGTGCTTATCGTGGGCACGCACGTTTCTATCGCGCAGAATCCTAACTACGGTCTGTTCACCGTGTACGACATGACCGATTCGTCCGAGACGATTGCGCACATTAACTTCGTGCTGTTCGGCGGTTTCTGCGCCCTGCTGACCGTGGTGCTGTCCGTGGTGTGGTTCGTGACCCGCTTCGTGGTGCGCCCGATTACGCAGACCGCCATCACGGCGGAGCGTCTGGCCGCCGGTGATTTGGACCAGCGCGTGTCGGTTAAGGGCGAGGACCAGGCCGCGCGTTTGGGTATTTCCTTCAACCGTATGGCCGATTCTCTGCAGGAGAAGATTGTTCAGCTGGAGCGCCTGTCGACCCTGCAGCAGCGCTTCGTATCGGACGTGTCGCACGAGTTGCGCACCCCGCTATCCACGGTGCGTCTGGGCACCGAGCTGCTTTACGACTCGCGTGAGAACATGACCCCGATGCAGGTGCGAAGCGTGGAGCTTCTACACGGTCAGGTGGACCGCTTCCAGTCGATGCTGGCCGACCTGCTCGAGATTTCGCGCTTCGACGCCGGTAGCGCAATGCTGACGATTGATACCGAGGACTTCATCCAGGTGCTGTCGAATATTCTGCAGGAGGCTCTGCCGCACCTGGAGCGGACGAACACGAAGTTGAACGTGCACACGAACCACGAGAGCATCATGGTCGATATGGACCGTGTGCGTATTGAGCGTGTGCTACGCAACCTGCTGTATAACGCGATTGAGCACGGTGAATCCCGGCCGATTGATGTGTATGTCGATGCGAACGCCACGAACCTGGGTATCGCCGTGCGCGACCACGGTATCGGCCTGTCCGAGGACGAAGCTGTTCAGGTCTTCAACCGTTTCTGGCGTGCCGATACCTCGCGTAAGCGCACCCTGGGCGGTACCGGCTTGGGCCTGTCGATTGCGGCTGAGGATGTGCGCCTGCACGGAGGCACGCTTGAGGCCTGGGGCGAGAAGGGCCGCGGCGCCTGCTTTACGATGAACCTTCCGCTGGTTCACGGCGCTCCGCTCGGGGAGTCCCCGGTTCTGGCGACCGGCGAACCGGAAGCGTCGACTAACCGTCCCGCGATTGCGCAGGATACCCTGCCCTCGATCGATCCGCGGCAGAAGAAGGACACCGCGGAGGGTGAGGAAGGGTAGCTTCCTAACCCTACCCAAACCGTCAAGGGCATGCCTTTTTCGGGGGGAGTGTTCCCACCCCGACGAGGCGCGATGTTTTTCTGGCGATCAAAGGGAATCCATGGATGATTCGCACGCATAATGTGCCTCGTCACATTGCGTGCACGAGGTACCTAGCCAGTACAATCGAGGAACGTATATTTTCACTCCGCTGTTACTTCTACGGGAGCGACGGCCATAACGTCACTGTTCTAGAGGAAGGTCTAACCCCTATGTCCCAGGGCGCTGTTTTCTCTCGGCGCGTTGCGCTCTCTGCGGGCGTCGCCTCGCTGGCGGCGCTCCTTAGCTCCTGTGCCGGTCTTCCCTCGAATGACCACGTGACGCAGCACAGTAGCACTCTGGGAGCGAAGGATTCGAAGACCTCCCCGGCGCGTGCGCCCGGCCCGTTGGCCGGTGCTACCCCCGAGGCCATTATCGAAGGCTTTGTCCGTGCTGGAGTCGACAGCATCGAGAACTACGCTGTGGCCCGCCAGTACCTGAGCTCCTCGTATAACCAGCATTGGAATCCCCTCGGCACGACTCGCGTGTACCGCAACACGATTCAAGCCCAGGCCGACGAGGGAATCTCTTCTTCTAACTCGGCGGAGAGTACCTACCATGTGCGCTTCCAGCAGACCGCTACGGTGAACAGCCAGGGCCTGACGAGCACCTTCCCCGAGGCGCAGACCGAGACCCAGGACTTCAAGCTGGTCAAGGAAGACAACCAGTGGCGTATTAGCTCCTGCCCCGATGGGCTGTGGCTTGACGGCAGCGAATTTGAGCGGGTGTTTAGTCCCTACCGCCTGTATTTTTACGATCGAGCCTTCCGCTACGCCGTGCCCGATATCCGGTGGTTCCCGCACATCGAGAACTACTTTGAACTTTTGGTGCGCATGTTGATGTCCGGCCCTGCATCCTACCTGAAGGGTGTCGCCTTCTCCGCCCTGACCGACTCTATGACCTTGGACGAGGCACGCCTCGTCAATAACCAGGACGCCACGGTGCGCCTGACGGGTGAGCGTCTGGATGATTCTCGCCTGGCGCGTATCCGCGAGCAGATTGTTCACGGGCTCAGCAACTTCTCCGGTCTGGAGAAGACCGAGGTGTACTACAACGGCACCCTCATTCCCGAGCAGACTCCGAACGGGTACATGCCCGTACCGCTGACGCTTTCGGTCCCCGACCGTACCGTGGCCATCACCGCGAACGGGCAGATGGTGGCCCGAGATAACTACATGAGCGCCTCGGGCGAGCAGATGCTCCTGCGCGGTGTCAGCCAGCTGAGCGCCCCGGCGATGAGCTACTCGGGCGATATGTTTGCCTGCTTGGCGAACGATGCAGGCAGCCTGTACACGGTGTACCAGGGGACCGCCCGCCGAGTGTGGCAGGGAGCGAACCTGACCGCCCCGACCTTTGACGCGTACGGTTGGGTGTGGACCGCCGATGCCGAGGGTACGGTGCGTGCCTTCAAGCCGAGCTCCGAGGACGCTCAGGAACGCGAGCGCGGGGTCGATATCGGTATGTCGTGGCCGCGCAACCTGAGCTTCACCAGCATCAACGTGTCACACGATAGCGCGCGCATTGCGATTGTAGCCTCCACGGAGGGCGCGTCGGCCGTGATTATTTCGGGTGTGGTGCGTGATGATACGGGTAAACCCCTCAACCTGACCGAGATGGTGCGTCTTAGCTCCTCGGTGGTGCCCCGTAGCGCGCGATGGGCTGGCGATCAGAACGTCGTAGTGGTGAACGTGAAGAACGGTGAATCCGAGGTAATCTCGCTGAGCGGTGAGGAGACGAAGCTGGATCGTCTGGACGGCGTGATGAGCGTGTCGACGGCCGATAATACCTCCAACATCATTGCCCACCGCTCCGATGGTTCCTGCTATGTGCTGGAGGAACGCGGCTGGACCCGCTTGGATACCCTTCTGCACGAGATTAGCTACGCCGGTTAGGGCGCTTGCATGAATTCCCAACAGCGTGGTTTGAATTCTGAACGGGCCCCAGGCCGGAAGTCCAGGCATGGTTCGGAGCACCCCGTGCGCTGGGTGGAGAGCGCGTGGGGATCACTCGGTGAGTTGCTCCTGCCGCGGTCGTGTTCCTGCTGTTCCGCAGTGTTGCCGTACGGCTCGGGGCCCGCGCTCTGCGATGGGTGCCTGAACCGCTGGGAGCGCGCCTGCGTGAGGGTCGAGCGGGTGCACCCGGTGCAGGACGTTCCGGAAACCGTGGCGGCTTCGCGCTATGACGGGATTGTGCCCCGGGTTGTCCTGGGGATGAAGAACGCGGGGCGGACCGATCTTGTGCCGTTGATGGGGGAGGCCCTGGCTCGTTGCGTGTACGAGTTGTTGCGCGCGCACCGAGGGGAGCTCGTTCGGAATCCCGCGTCCGGTGCCGCCAAAAGCGAGGTCCTGCTGATTCCTGCCCCATCCTCACCCGCGAGCGTGCGTCGACGAGGCTACGCCCCGGCCTCGCTCCTGGCCCGTGAGGCGTCCCAACGGTTGAAGGGGCGCCTTCCCGCCGGCCTGAGGGTGATGCCCCTGGACATCATGGGGTACACCTCCAGCCCATCCGGGAGTGCCGGGGGAAGTCTCGGTAGCGTTGTGGGGGCCCTGACCGGGCGTCTGGGCGGCGCCTCCGGGGGAGAGGAACAGAAGACCCTGACCGCGGTGGCTCGTTCCGAGCGGATGCACGGGGCCCTGCGCGTTCTGGAGCCGGCCCTGGTTGAGGGGCGGCTGTGCATCGTCTGCGATGATGTGGTGACGACCGGCGCAACGGCCGCGGAGATGGTCCGTGCTCTGCGTGAGGCAGGTTCCGTGGTGCTGGGCGTGTGTGCCGTAGCCTCCGTACCGAAGAAGGCCTCGCTCTAGTACCTAATCCGTGAGATGCGCCTTTTCTGTGAATGGGTCTGCAGATTGTTCTGACTATTGATAAATAGAGAGTAATGTAGGCGAATATTTGTCACATATAGTGATGTATGGCATCCATTCGTATTAGAATATAGGCAAGGGAACGGCATCGAGGTCGAACCCCCGTACCGGGTCCAGCCGGACGCGGTATAAACCCCCAACCTGGAGGGAATGATCGTGGAAGTCAACATCTACGGCCGCAATATCAAGGTCACCGAACGCCTGGAAGAATACGTGAACGAGAAGGTTCAGAAGTTCGCCCAGCTCGGTGATAACGTGAAGGACATCGACGTCAAGTTCAGCAAGGACGGTCACCTCGGTGGCGAGTCCATCCGCGTTGAGATTACCGTGGTCGGTACCGGCCCGGTCCTTCGTTCTGAGGCTCAGGGCAACGATAAGTTCGCGGTCTTCGATGAAACCTACGGCAAGCTCCTGGAGCGTCTGCGCCGTGCACGTGACCGCCGCAAGCTGGCTAAGCGCGGTGGCAAGCACCCGGTATCTGTGGCTGACGCTACCGGCTCGATTCCCGTTGTGAGCGAGGCAATCACCGAGATTCTGCTGCCGGATATTCCGGTGGAAGAAGCCGCCTTCGACAACAGCGAGGTCACCCTGGCCGACGAAGCTGCATCTCCCATCGAGATTCGTCACAAGAGCTTCAAGGGCGAGCGCCTGACCGCTGCAGAGGCAGTTGACCGCATGGAGCTGGTGGGCCACGATTTCTACCTGTACATTGACAGCGAGACCGGTGCCCCGGCTGCGGCATACCGCCGTAAGGGCTGGAGCTACGGCATCATCACCCTGACCGACGAATAACGGACGGGCAGGGAGTAACGGTTCATACCCGTTGAGAAATCTTCTGTGAGGTGCTGGTGTAAGCCGCAACCTCTCACCCCGGGAAGGCCCGGGTCCCGAAGGACGCAAGGTAATACGCATTATTGCCGGGTCGTCCGCTACGGGGCCCGGGCTTTCGCGTGCCCCGCGCACGGGGCCGATGCCGCCAGGCTGATGGCTCACGGTCCGAGCGCAGAGCGTAAAAAAGAGCTCGGACGGGCGAATTAGGCGGCTCTGCCATACAATATGTAGGAAGGCCTCACCGCGCGCACTCTCGCGCGCCCTTGGTGAGGGTACCGAGACAATCAAGGAGTAGAAGCTCAGTGGCATCTTTCTTGGAGAAAATCCTCCGAACCGGCGATAAGAGGGTTCTGCGACAGCTCGAGGCGTACACGAAGGCGGTGAACTCGCTCGAGGACAGCTTCGCATCCATGACCGATGAGGAGCTGCGAGCGGAAACCGATAAGTTCCGTGAGCGCGTCAAGGACGGCGAGTCCCTCGACATCCTGCTGCCGGAGGCCTTCGCGGTGGTTCGCGAAGCATCCAAGCGTACCCTGGGCAAGCGTCACTACGACGTCCAGATTATGGGCGGCGCAGCACTGCACCTGGGTAACATTGCCGAAATGAAGACCGGTGAGGGCAAGACCCTCGTCGCGACCCTGCCCGCATACCTGAACGCTCTGAGCGGCAAGGGCGTGCACATCGTGACCGTGAACGACTACCTGGCCGAGTACCAGGCGAACCTCATGGGCCGCGTGTTCCGTTTCCTGGGTATGGAATGCGGCGTGATTCTCTCCTCGATGGAGCCCGACGAGCGCCGCAAGCAGTATGCTGCGGACATCACCTACGGTACGAACAACGAGTTTGGCTTCGACTACCTGCGCGACAACATGGCGTGGACCGTGGAGGAGCAGGTTCAGCGTGGCCACAACTTCGCCATTATCGATGAGGTCGACTCCATTCTGATTGATGAGGCGCGTACCCCTCTGATTATTTCCGGCCCCGCCGCTGGCGAGGCAAACCGCTGGTACGCAGAGTTTGCGCGCATCGCCGCAACGATGCTCAAGCGCGATGAAGACTACGAGGTGGACGAGAAGAAGCGCACCGTCGGCATCCTCGAGCCCGGTATCGATAAGGTGGAAGACCACCTGGGCGTGAAGAACCTCTACGAATCCAAGAACACTCCGCTGATTGGCTTCCTGAACAACGCCATTAAGGCGAAGGAGCTGTTCACCAACAACAAGGACTACGTGGTCATCGACGGCGAGGTTCTGATCGTGGACGAGCACACCGGCCGTATTCTGCCGGGCCGCCGCTACAACGACGGCATCCACCAGGCGATTGAGGCGAAGGAAGGCGTCGAGATCAAGCCTGAGAACCAGACCATGGCGACCGTGACCCTGCAGAACTACTTCCGCATGTACGACAAGCTTTCGGGCATGACGGGTACCGCAGAGACCGAAGCCGCCGAGTTCATGAACACCTACAACCTGGGTGTCGTGCCGATTCCCACCAACAAGGGCGTGCAGCGCGTCGATAACCCCGATAAGGTGTACCGCGACGAGATTGCCAAGTTCAAGGCCGTCGTCAAGGACATTAAGGAACGCCACGAGAAGGGCCAGCCGATTCTGGTCGGTACCGCCAGCGTGGAGAACTCCGAGTACCTGTCCCGCCAGTTGGCGAAGGCAGGCGTGCGTCACGAGGTGCTGAACGCGAAGAACAACGAGCGTGAGGCCGCGATTGTGGCTCAGGCGGGTCGTAAGGGCGCCGTCACCGTGGCGACTAACATGGCTGGTCGCGGTACCGACATTATGCTCGGCGGCAACCCCGAGTTCGAGGCCGTCGAGAAGATGCGTCAGCTCGGCCTGGACCCGAACACCAACTCCGAGGCGTATGAGGCCCGCTGGCCCGAAGTTCTCAAGGAGTGCGAGGAAGCCGCAGAAGCAGAGCACGAGGAGGTCACCGAGCTCGGTGGTCTGTACGTGCTTGGTACCGAGCGCCACGAGTCCCGCCGTATCGACAACCAGCTGCGCGGTCGTTCCGGTCGTCAGGGCGATCCGGGCGAGTCCCGCTTCTACCTGTCGCTGACCGATGAGCTCATGCGTCTGTTCAACACCGGCATGGCGACCCGCCTTATGGCGGCGGCCTCCGAGGACTCCGCACTGGACTCCAAGATTGTCAGCCGTGCCATTGCCACCGCGCAGGCCAACGTTGAGGGTCGTAACGCCGAGCAGCGTAAGAACGTGCTCAAGTATGACGATGTGCTCAACCGCCAGCGCGAAGCCATCTACAAGGATCGTAGCCGTATTCTGCACGGTGACGACCTGAAAGAACAGATTTCCGGTTTCGTGGACGAGGTGCTGACCTCCATCATCGACGCACGCGTCTCCGAGGGGCACGCCGAGGACTGGGATTTCGAGGAGCTTTGGAACGCCCTCAAGCAGGTGTACCCCATCTCCATTACCGTGGATGACCTAGCTGAGGACGCAGGCGATCGCACCAAGATTACCCGCGACCAGATCGTGAAGGAAGTCCTTGCGGACGCTCACGTCGTGTACGACGAGCGTGAGGAGAGCGTCGGCGAAGAGAGCATGCGTGAGATTGAACGCCGCGTGATGCTCTCGGTCATCGGTCAGCGCTGGCCCGAGCACCTGTACGAGATGGAGTACCTCAAGGAAGGTATCGGTCTGCGTGCAATGGCCCAGCGTGACCCGCTGGTTGAATACCAGCGTGAGGGCTACGACATGTACCAGTCGATGCTCGACGCTGTTCGCGAGGAGACCGTGACCTACCTGTACAACCTGGACCTGTCCAAGCAGCGCACTCAGGCTTCCGCCGTGCGCCTGGCTGAGCCCTCGCGTCCGAAGTTCCTGCAGTACTCGGCCCCCGACGAGGACGGCCACACTCAGGTGCACGTGGAGCGTTCTCAGAAGAAGTCTCAGAAGAAGTAGTCGCGGTATAAACCCCGAAACGAACGGAGAGGGTGCGAATCCATCACTGGGTTCGCACCCTCTCCGCGTGTTTATATGTTTAGGGCAGGCTGAGATCGTGGGGTTCGTTCTTCCTCGGGGCAGAGCCCGCTAATTTGCGCCCGGCCGATTCTGCGGCTGCTCGATGGAAGTGATAAGCCAGGTACCGTGCAGTTCCCGAACCTGCAGGGTAACCACCCTGATACCCTGACCGCATCGGAACAGAGCAACCGCCTCGTAGAGCTTGGGATTGACCCGCTGTGCGCGGACCCGAAGGAGCGCCGGAGGCATCGAGAGGGCCTGCCCTGCGGGAACCTGACGAGGATTCTTGGGAAAACGCGGTAGCAGGCGGTGAAAGCAATCCGCCGAAACCCACTGGGCGAGCTGCTGGCGCGAGCGTCGGGCGGCCATGATTTCGAGATAGGCGATGGCCACGCCCGCGCAACGCCCCTCAATTTGGCGGGAGATGGCGTCCACGGGGCGAAGCGGGCGACCAGCCCGAGGAGGTGCCGTTCGGTGCGAGGAGCTCTGCTCATAGCGGGGGAGAGGAACAATCGATACTGGGGAATCGAAGCCTCGGGCCTGCACAAGGGCGAGGGCTCCGGGTGCCTGCGCAAGCTTTTGCGAAGGCTCCGGAACGGAATCTGGGGTCGGCGTGCTCACCTTCGGGGGAGGGAACGTGCGGAGCGCCGGAGTGCGGCGGGGGAGCGGGGGAAGAAGAGGCGTGAAGCCCATGACGGGTTCCTTTCTGAAATGATGTAGAGGAAAATAACCGGTTAGCGACGGAAAGTTTGTAGCGGCTGCTCGGGAATCTGGAGTACCTGCCCCTCGTACAGCAGATCGGCGTTCCGCCCCAGCGCCTCGCGGTTGGCGCTGTAGATATCGAGGGTGTAATCGTAAATAACGGAGGCATCGGTGCCTTCGCCCAGCTGTTCGGCGGCAATGGACCAGAGAGTATCTCCGGCGCGTACCGTGTAGGCAGAGGTGCCGCGGGCTTCGTGCGAGGGCGCGAAGAATGGGCTGCGATCCTGGAGTGACCCGGTGGATTCGGTAGTGTTTGGGGCGAGGGGAATCTCTGCATTGGTGGTGTTTCCCGCATCGGTCGGTTCCGTCTGGTACGCGACCGATGAACCGTCGGTACTGTACCCGGCTGAGCACGCATCCGGGGCCATCAACGAGGTGGTCGGCGCGGTCGGCGCGGGGGTGTGACTCGCCTCGGCGGCGTGTGCCGGGGCGAAGACCGCCCCAAGCCCGATGGCCGTGCCGCCTAGCGTCAGAACGATGCGACGCATGAAGAGCGGGCGGAAAATGCGCGGCGTTCTCGGCAAACGAGGTTCCAGGGGGTTAGTGACCCTGTGGGCGGTTCGGGCCTCGTGAAGGGTGCAGACGAAGCTGACAATCCACCAGAGGGTGATGAGTACAGCTGATATCCCCGCGCAGAGGAGCACCGCATCGGTGAGCGGGTGGGCTGAAGGGATGCGCGGCAGGTGGACACAGAGGGCAGCCAGCACAAGCGCCGAGAGTACCGGGGGAGCCGTGAACAGAAAGATGTCTTGGCGGCTGGCCCACGCCTCGGGACGGAGCGCTTCGGAACGGGGCTCGTCGCTGCGTACACCGTGCGCGTATTGTGATGTTTGGTCCACGATGACCTCCAAAGAGTACGTTTGGTAACCCTGTTTGTACTCTATTTATACCCCATGCTCCTATCTAGATGTAGCAAAATGCATTAAAACACATGAAATTTTTAGTTTTTTTGCTTTATTGAGGGATATTGGGGGTAGTTTTTTGTCACATCGTGTCATTAGAGTCTGTTTTGACCCGAGAGTCCCGAGTATCCGGTAGGGTCAAATCATGAGCATGGAAAAATTCCTCCGAGATATAGAAGCCCGACTGGCCTCCGAGCGAGCCTGGGAGCTCGAACAAGACGCCCGCCAGGTTGCGCGCGTGCAATACTCCACCATCACCCTCGACGATCGCCTCCTGGCCCAAAAAGGTGGCCCCGTCCGGGTCTGCGCGACAGATATGCAGGTCTACGAGGGGAACCTCGATATGGTGGGGGAGGAATGGATTAACCTTGAATCCCACGGTGAGAGCATCCTCATTCCCCTACGGGGCATGCTCTGGTGGGAGGGCGGCCGAGCGCCCGGCCGTGCAGAAATTCGCCCAGGAAGGTATCGCATGAAGCTGCAGCTCGCCCTGCGAGCGTTGGGCGTGGCACGCGAACCGGTCCGCCTCTCCCTCGAGGGTGGAACCGTCAGCTACGACGGAGTGATCGAGCGAGTAGGGGCAGATTTTTTGGAGCTCCGTCTTCTCAACGGGGGACAGTATCCTCGCATCTACGAGCGGGGATTCTATTCGCGCGGGCCCCGTGAGGTGCGGGCGCCCGGCGCGGGTGTCAGAATTATTCCGCTGGCGCGTATAAGCGCCGTTATTGCACGTATTTCACGGTAGCTTTTGCGGCGACCCTGAGTGATTCTGAAAGATAAAAATAGTCGTCCGGAGAATAGAACAAGGGCCCGTTCCCTCATGAAAGGGGACGGGCCCTTGCAGACACCTGGCAGAGCGTCTTGGGTAAAACTATGTTGTATTACTCGGCCTTCGCCTTGGCAGTCAGCTTGCCGGAAGCAATAGCCTCCAGGGTCTGCTCGTGACGCTCGGTAATGTACTCCTCGAAACGAGAACGTTCGATGCGCCACTGATTGCGGCCGCCAATCTGGATTGCGGGCAACTCGCCGCTACGCACCAGAGCACGCACCTGCGAAAGCGAAACCTGCAGTTCCTCAGCGACATCGCTCAGGGTGAGGAAACGAGGTGCAGACATGAATCTATCCTTTCCATATGTGGAATCTTGGGCCCCAGTGTCACGGAATCGCGACACTACATTGAGAGTTCTCATCGAACATCTATTGAGTACCTTCAGTATATGACACTGGGGTAAAAATTGCTCGCAAAAGCCTTATACTGCCCGAAATATTATCGAATCGTGTCTGAAAATGAGGGTAGGTTTGCGAGCATTTCATAAAATGCGTTCTTGTTGATTGAATACACTAAATGAAATATCCTGTTAGGGTTAGTCCCTATAGCGCTTATAGGAACATCTAACAGCCCACTCGCTCATCGGTTAGTTGAATACAACGGCTCGGCAGCCCGCCGAACTTCCGTACCGAAAGGCACAACCCACATGCGTACACGACAGAACGCGACGAAGCGTTCTACCCTCACCGAACCGCACGCCAAACGCCTCAAAAGGCCCACCATTAAAGACTGGAGATTCATTCTGGGGATTCTCCTGGTCCTCGTCTCTATGACGGGCGTCCAGCTCTACGTGCAGGCGAACAACCACAAAACCGAGTACTACACCGCCAAGACAGAAATCCGCATGGGTGAGAAAATTACCGACGATAAGCTCGCCCGGGTGGAAGCCAATATTGACACTGCCAGCGATAAGTACTTCACCCGAGCCGATACCGCCCTAATGCAGGGAAAAATTGCAACGCAGCGCATCCCCGCCGGAAACCTCATCAGTAGGGAAGCTATCGGCACCGAAACCCCCTCCGGGCGTCGGCTCGCCACCATCACCATCGATCGAACCGCAGCGGCCACGCTAAAGACGGGGGAACGCGTAGATGTGTGGACCTCCGGGCCCCGTAACCAGGACACCAAACGACAGGAATCAGCCGAGAACAACCCGTCTGGCGCCCGCGCCATCGTGACCAACGCCGAGATCGCCTCCATCACGGTAGACGAGGGCGTGCTGGGCGCGAACGGTAAGGCCACCGTGCAATTATGGGTGAAGGAAGAAGCCGTCGCGGCGCTCGTACAGGAGAGCAATAGCGACTCGAAACTCAGCCTCATTCCCGGAACCTACGGGGAGGGCGAATGAATATCCCGGTCATCCTCTACGGCGATGACGGCACGCTCCTGAACGGTATCGAAACTCAGCACGGGCGCATCTCGGTTGCCCGTACCGTTCAGGACTTCAGCGAGGCTCTCGGCATGGCCCACACCGGCATCGCCAGGGCACTACTCTGCGCTCGCGTTCCCTCAGAGTTGAGCGCTTCCACCGTTGACTCTCTCGCCCAATCCGAGGTTCTGCTCGCCGTCATCGCACCCGAGAACCTGCCGCTACCGGCCGAGGCCCACCGCATCCGCACCGAGGCTGCACTGGAAGAAATCCTTGGCTCCATCGAACGGGCCGTGGACGCGGCCTTGGCTCGGCCTCGCGGTGCGTACGGTGTGCAGCACACGGCATCCGGCACGCTGCCCGGAAACACCCTGACGATGGACCCCTCCGGGTACGGTTACGACGCGGCGGGCCAGAACGCGGTGGGCTACGGCTACGATATCGGGACCGGACACGCCGACTACTCCTTGCCGGGCCTCTCAGCCGGGGCGTACGGTTACGACCCCGCATACGGGGCTCAGTCTCCCGAATTTCCCGCGGACTCCTACGGCCGCAATACCCCCGAGGGGGCCGTGCCTTCCTCGTTCGACCCCGTGGCGCAGAACCCCGAGGCGCCGGCAATCCCGGGCGACGAAGAATCCGTGCTGACCCGGGCTGCCGCCATCGTCGATGGGTTCGCACCCGGTAGCGAATACGCCCGCCGATTCGAGGAAGAAAACGGCGACAGCCAGCCCCTGCATCCGGACATCACCCCGACCCCCGAAGCCCCGGCCCGTTACCAGCCCGGGCACCGCATCGGCAAGATTCTGACCGTTTGGGGCACCCACGGCGCACCCGGCCGAAGCACCATCGCGTTCAACCTTGCGGCGCTGGCCGCGCAGAAGGGGCAGAGTGTATGCCTGATCGATGCGGATACCTACGCACCCAGCCTCGACGCGCTCATGGCGTTGGAAGACGCAGGATCGGGCTTGGCCATTATCTGCTCGGACGCTGACCGCGCGCAGCTCGACGAGAAGAAGGCCGGAGCAATCATGGAGCGGGTTCCGCTCAAGCAGGGATTCTTCGATTTTCTGAGCGGGATTACTTCATCCTCTCGCTGGCCGGAGGTGCGTGCCCGTGCCTTTAGCGAGGTGCTGGGCTGGCTCAAGCCCCACTACGATATCGTCATCTGCGATGTGGCCGCGCCCATCGAGGTGGACGAGGAACTCACCTTTGACGGACCCGCGCCCCGCCGTAACGCCGCGACCCTCACCGCCCTGGCGGAGTCCGATCGCGTGATTGTCGTGGGGGAGGCTGACGTGGTGGGTCTGCCTCGCCTCATCAACCTGGCCCGCGAGGTGCAGGAGCGGTCGGACCTCATGGCTCCCGGCACGAGCGTGCAGTACTGGCTCAACCGTTCCCGGCGTGAGGCGGCGGGCTTCAACCCAGAGGCAAAGATGCGCGATAACTGGTCCCGCTACCTCTCCGTTCCCCTGGACGGGGTGATTCCATACGAGCGGAAGATCATGGATCGCCTGCGCCGTAACGGGGAGGCCCTCCTGGAGGTCGCGCCTCGACACGCGATGGTGCAGGCATTCGATGCGATGCTGGAGGGAATGTACGCGGTACGGCCCGTAGGCTGAGGCCCCTTCTAATACGGTCTTATTGCTTCTAGCATTGGTAGGTTTTGGCCCCAATAGATATACTCGGTGCCTCGCGACCGGTCGGCCCCGTTCGGGCGCACTGGACGCGATGCATCGGGTATATTTTGGTGGGGTACGTAGCGTGAGAACGATTCGCCCTGAGCAATGTAATATTCGGGGAAATTCTGAGACTTAGGAGCGGCTAACATCTCGCTCTTCTATCCGTTTCTTTAAGCGTGGAGCGCCGCAGCGCTGATTTCAGGCAATTTCTCAGACAAGCTCGTTACACTGACCGAAATATTACCGCCCGAAATAGACTCGGGCGGGCAACCGCATAAAATGGTTGAAGATACCTGAACTTACGGGAAGCACACAAACATGTCTTTTGCAGAAGGAATTCTGAGCGCCTGCGACTTCGGCCCTGGCGATATTGAACGCGTTCACCTCATCATGGGGGAATGGCAGATTATCTCTGATATTGCCCAGAGCGACCTTGTCCTCTGGCTCCCCACCGACTACGTGGTTGCCGACGGCACCTCCCCGGATGCCGTTTCCGGTCCCCGCGAAACCAGTACCTTCGCAGCATTTGCACATGTGCGCCCCTCCAACGTCCGCACCCTCTTCCACCACGACATCATTGACCACGACATGGAAGACGGCATCCGCGACGAGGCCTACCGTGCCTGGACGACCCAGGAGATCAGCACCTACACCGACCCGGCCAGGGGAGAAGGCCTGGGATACCGCCCGGAGGTAAACATCACCTTCGTGCCGATTGTGCGCAATAACCGCACTATTGCCCTGCTCACCAGCCATCGCGTTGCCACTCTTCACACCTATCCCAGCCTGAGCGAAGAGGTCTACGAGTTCGTCACCGACACCATGCTGACCATGTTGCACAGCGGCCTGTGGCCCGACCCGCTGGCCCAGGGCAGCCGCACGCAGGGTAATCCTCGCGCGATTGACGGCATTATCGTGCTCGACCCGACCGGTCGCGTGGTCGTTGCTTCCCCCAATGCCAACTCGATGTACACCCGCATGGGCATGACCGGTTACCTTGAGAAGCGTAACCTGGCAGACGTGACCCGTGCGATGCTCTCCTCCGGCGAAGAAGCGGACGAGACCCTGCAGCTGGTCCTGGCCGGCCGTAGCGACCTGCGTACCGAGCTGACCATCGCCCGAGCCCGTGTGACGATGCGCGCCATCCCCCTGCTCAAGCAGAAGGGTGCGCACATCGAGCGCCTGGGCGCCCTGATTCTCTGCCGCGACGTCACCGAGCTGCGCCGCCGCGAGATGGAGCTCATGACCAAGGACGCAACCATCCGCGAGATTCACCACCGCGTGAAGAACAACCTGCAGACGGTGTCCGCTCTGCTGCGCTTGCAGTCCCGTCGCATGACCTCCGATGAGGCGCGTCAGGGCTTGGAACAGGCGATGCGTCGTGTCGCCACGATTGCCACCGTGCACGAGGCTCTCTCGCAGGGTCTGGCTCAGAACGTCGACTTTGACGAGCTTATCGAGCGTCAGTTCCACCTGGCCGCCGAGCTGGCCTCCCCCGGCCAGCACGTGACGACCAAGCTGCTGGGATCCTTTGGTGCCCTGCCTAGCCAGTTCGCGACCCCCTTGGCGCTGGTGATTAACGAGGTCGTCGCCAACGCCGTGGAGCACGGACTCGACGGAGAAACCGGAACCGTGACGCTCGAGGGTATTCGCGGCACCAATGACGAGGGTGAGGACACCCTGACCGTCATTATTACCGATGACGGTAAGGGCATGGGCGATAAGAAGATCGAGGAGTCCGGTCCGAACGCCTACCGCCCGGTCAGTGGCAAGGAAGGCCTGGGTATGCAGATTGTGCGCACCCTGGTGGCGAGCGAGCTCAACGGCTCAATCCGTTGGGAAGCTAATGAGCCGACCGGTACTCGCGTGGTTATTACGGCGCTCCTCATCTAAAGCGAAGAGAAAACCCGGCCGCGGGACCTTGATTTTGGGGTTCCGCGGCCGGGTTTATCGTTGCATCGGGTATAGCAAAAGCGTGGTGCAGTGACCGATAAGTCACTGCACCACGCTTTTTAATGCCCTATTGAATACTCCGGAAGTTAGGATGCACGGCGGGCACGAGCTGCGCGACGCTTCATGGCGCGACGCTCGTCTTCACTGGTGCCACCCCACACGCCGGAGTCCTGGCCGGTCTCGATGGCCCACTTCAGGCAGACGTCAATAACCTCGCAAGAGCGGCAGACGGTCTTAGCCTCTTCAATCTGCAACAGGGCGGGTCCGGTGTTTCCAACGGGGAAGAACAGCTCCGGGTCCTTGTCCAAACAAGCTGCACGACTACGCCAATCCACGGTGGACCTCCTTCTCTATGTGCAGTCCCGCCGAAGCGAGATGCTGTTTATTATTCCTGTGCGCGTGCCAAATAGGCCCACCGTTGGGGTGTGCGCCCCAAGTTAGGGTGAAATTTGACTTATCAACTTTCGCACGTCGGGGCTAATGTGACAAGTGCTTTACGCTAAAAACTTTAGTATTACGATGAGGCATCTATCACTAAGGTGAACCTTTGTCTAATTGTCCGGTTGGAGAAT
This sequence comes from Rothia sp. HMSC062F03, assembly GCF_001836905.1. Taxonomy (NCBI): domain Bacteria; kingdom Bacillati; phylum Actinomycetota; class Actinomycetes; order Micrococcales; family Micrococcaceae; genus Rothia; species Rothia sp. HMSC062F03. The sequence goes on from NZ_KV830861.1 coordinate 488,187, forward strand.
CGCATGGTGACACAACCCCTCGCTGAGTCATCTCACAACCGGGGAGCCGCCCCGCAGGGGAGCGGCGCCTCGGGCATAATATAAAGCGGTACTTCACCCGACGAACCGCACCGATGACGAGGCGGCGAGCCCCTGCACAAATGCAGGCACCCCGCGCGCAAACAAGTGTGCGAGGGAAGTGCCCAGCCGCTAAACTACAAGCGCATCAGGCTGAATACCCCTCGGCCTGCCAACGACACCACCTGTGAGGAGCCCACCGTGACGTCACGCCCGTTCAACGTCCTCTACGCATTCGTTATAACCGAAACCTTCGCGGCATACATTCTGATTCGCGGTATCCTCTACCCCTTCCTCCTTTCTAATGGAGAGCCCGCCCAGGGCGTGGTCGGCGGCGTACTTCAAGTGCTCATCGCCGCGGGCATGACCTTTTACGCCCTGCGTTTCTACCGCGGACGTTACGGCTCGCGCCTGCCCATGATCCTGATTACTCTCTGCGCCCTGTGGGTCACTGCAAGCACGCTAGTGCAGAGCGTGAGCGCCTACGGCGTAAGCATCAATGGATTCAACCCTCAGACCGTGGCGGGCGTTATCGGCGCGGCGGTAGCCTTCATCTTCGTCCTGATGCCCAGTAGCCGCCGCTACATCGAAGCCGTCACCGAGGAACGCGGTGAGGAAGCCAAGCGTATCGGCCGCCGCCGCTAGGCTATCACCAAATTGTCTCTACGCAATGGGGTGAGCGTCGAGGACCCTCGGTAGCGGAACCTGTATCGCTTCAACGGAGCTGCCGTCCACCGCTATCGCGCGCCCAGCCGGTTGCTCGCCTCGCGTGAAACGATCCGCCGGAAGCGCCGTAACGGTGCAGATATCGGCCTCCGCCAGGGTTGCGGGCGCGAGCAGAATCGCGCGCGAGCATCCCATAAGCGTCGAAAGCAGCGGGGAGGAGGCCCGCCTCGGCCAGGGTGTGTAGGTCACGAAGACCGCGCGGAAGGCCCCGCGGCGCTCCAGCAGAACGTTCTGCACTCCGGCCGAAAGGTACTGCAAATCATCGACGAGTAGCAGAGTCTGGGCGGGATGCTTCACATCGCTCAGCAGGGAACGTACCATTTCCTCCGTGAACGGCCTGGAACTATTGCCTCCCTTGATCCAGAGCGCCTCCAGATGCGGGTTGAGCTGGCGGACGCTCTCGAGTAGCGTGCTCTTACCCGTCGACCGGGCACCCGGGACGGGAATGATGCTTCCCCGCCCGGCGCTCAGCCACCCGGGAAGACGGCGGCGGTTGAAACCCACGAGAAGCTGCTCACCCCGGGGGTTGCAGGTCTTTTGAGCTACGCGAATATACTCCTCCGCAGGCATGCGGAAATACTCCGGGAACTGGCGTAACAGGGTGCCTGTCTGAGCGGATGCGCTCGCAGATGAGCAGGTATACATCTCAAAGTCTCGGAGGGATAGCGCGCACGGTGCCAACACCGAGGCGGTAAGCGGCTGATCCCCGATAAACCCCTCGTTGATGCTCCCCTCGACACAGTAGTGGCCCTGGGACGGGACCGGGTAGTCGCGGCTGGTCGAACGCATCAGGTCGGTATCAAGGAAGCGGCGGCTCAGCAGAGTGGAGTGCGCGACCGTGCCGAAGCGTCCCCTCGGGCTCAGTGCAGAGGTGAACAGCACCGAGTAGCCGCGCCGGTAGCCTTGCGAGAGTATATCGTAGAGTAGATGCTCCGTATCAGGATGGCGGATGAGCGCATCCAACCATCCGTCCAAGCCGTCCACGATGATGAGTGGGCGGTGTCCCTCACTTTCGGCGTGCAGGCGCTGTTCTCTCAGCTCCTCAAGGCAGAAACGCAGGTGCTGGTGCTCTTGCGGCCCCACGAGCACCTCAAGGAACGGAGCATAGGGCTCCAAGTCCCGCTGGAGGGAGCCATCGGAGGTCAGCAGAACCACCGGGACTTTGGCGGATATCGCCTGGGCGAGCAGGCCCAGAAGAAACGGTATGCGTTCCGCACTCTGCGCCAGAAGCCCCAGCGTTTGTCCGCCGTTCCACCTGTACCGGCCACGAACACCGTAGCGGGCAATCTCCAGTTCTCCCAGCAGATACCCGTTCCCTCGCTCCGTCTCCTCGGCCGGAAGTGACAGGGATAGAGATTCGGGAAGCTCCTCGGGGATGGGGCAGTACTCTTCCTGCTCACCCTTGCGGGGCTCGGTGCCGGGAGCACCGTACAGATATGAGGCGCCGTGAGACCCCGCTACGGCGCGGAAGGTTTCTCTAATAGACCGGGTGAGGCACTCATCCTCTCCGTAGCCTTCCCTCGGCGATTCCTCCGTAACGTTGATGCACCTCCAACCTTCGGGCTCGAGCGAGAAGACTTTCGGGGGAATCGCCTGCACCTCGGAGGGAACTCGGTCCGTGAGAGGAGCGCGGAACGAGAGGGAACGTCCATCCGGCAGACGAACGTACCCGGCCCCGGGCTGAGCAGCCGAGATATAGGCGGCCGCTTCGTGCTCCAACAGGTTGTAGGAATCTTGTGCGCTGGCCACGCGCAGGCAGATACTCGTGGCGATATTGGCGCGGATATCCTGTGAAATCGTGCCCTGGGGACGCTGCGTAGCAAGAATCAGGTGCAGCCCCAGGGAACGGCCAATCGTTGCGATGCGCATGAGCTCCGTCATCGCATCGGGCATGGAATCAATCAGCATGCGGAACTCATCAACGACGATGAGCAGCTCGGGGTAACGGGGGAGTACACCTTGCGCCCGGCAACCCGCCAAATAGTCGCGGTAAGAATTGACCCCGGCAGCCTGTAGATCGGTTTCCCTTCGACGGACGTCTGCCCTCAAGAACTCTAGGGCGCGCTCAACCGCGGAAACATCGAAATTACTCAAGATGCTTAGAGCATGGGGCAGCTCGGCGAGGGGGCCCAGGCCCGCGGAACCCTTAAAATCCACCAGAATCAACCCGAGACGCTCGGGCGGGTAGGCCAGGGCGGCGCTCAGCACCAGGGAACGTAGCAGCTGGGATTTGCCGGCACCGGTGGTGCCGCCAAGCAGCCAGTGGGGCCCGTGTTCCGAAAGGCCGAGCGAAAGCGAACCCGCTTGCGAAACCCCCAGGTAGCAGCGGACGTCTTCGGCGTAAAGCCCCTTCGACCATCGTTCCTTAAGCCCCTCGGCGGACAGGTCAATCCCGCCTTCGCCTCTTTCGTTTTTCGCCTCCGATAGGGAGGAGAACCGATGCGCGAATTGGTGCACCTGCGCATCGCTGATCTTGCCTGTCCTCGGCCCATCCTCAACTAGATAGAGGTGGTCTAGAGCTCGGATAAATGCCTCAACGCTCAGCCCATCGGCATGCAGGCATAGGTCATCGAGGAGGAGGGGGTGCACCTGTACTACTCCTTCGCTGGGCTGCCCCGGAGGCTTCGAGTAGTGCCGTGCCGCATAGCGGATAGATTGACGGTGGCTGCCCTCGCTGACGCACTCGAGCCACCCCGCGGCGAAGAGAGACTCGCAGACGGTACGACCGGATGTCGATCGCGTACCATCCTTCGGATCGGCGATGATGCACAGAGCCACCGATGCGCCCCTCGGCTCTTTGGGAGCCCGCGAGCCATTCCGTGTTGCGGCTTCGGCGGCCGCCGCCTCAGCCTGGAGCGTGCGCACGAGCGGAGCGTAAATATCGCACGCGTCCTCCGACATAATCAACAGGGGAGGGGTCTGCGCGGAAAGTTCGTCGTGCAGGGCATCGTGAAGAGCCTGCCTTTCCTCGGGGGCGGTCTCGGAGCGCTGAGAGTACACGCTAACCCGGGGCACCACGGCGAGAGTTTGCAGGAGCGCGTTGATTCGCTCCTGTTCGGCGCTCGCAGGAGGGCCGAGCAGGATTGAGATACTTCCCGGATAACCGGCGACCAGCTGGACGAGATAGGCGCGCAGGTGCCCCTCGTCGAGCGAAAGAAGGTGCCCGAGCGCACCGGCGGGTAAGGGAACGTAGTGGGGTGCCCTCTGGAGCCTGGGTAGTGAGGCGAGCGTAAGATTACGTCCACGCAGGTAGGGCAGCCGAGGGCCGCATCCGAGCACGATGCCGGGGTGAGCGGGGAACGCGAGAAGGGCGGGGGAGGTTGCGGCGAACGCCAGATCCGCGGCGGTGGGTAGATTCAAGGCCCGTTGCTCCTCTCGTTCGGCCGCCGTGCGGGTCATTGCGCGGCCCGCACGGTTTTCGGCTCGGCTTCCAAAGAAGTGCAGGAGCATGAGCAGGGAAGAGGCCGCCGACATGAGAAGCAGAAACCACAGCCCGGTCAGTAGCGCAATGGCCAGGCCCACGAGAATCGGCAGGCAAACGCTGAGTAGAATCTGCTTGAGCTTTCGAGGCTGGGCCGGGTTGACCGTGACGGGTTCAAACGGATTGCCGTCGGGGGAGTCCGCTAGGGAACCCTGAAGCTTGTCGGCACCGCCCTTGGAAACGGAAGACGCCGCACGGTTGGAAGGAATCGGGCCTGAAACGCCGGGGTCTCGAAGAACGCAAAGGGACGATCCCAGAAGGAAGGGCACGTCCCAGACAACCGGCCGTGCCCCATCGTCCCGAGTTCTCCGGATTTTACGCGCGGGAGTATTCACCGGGCGCCACAGCACACCCGAGCTATCGGCGCGGAAGGTTCCGTGAACCCCTCGTAGGAAGGGGTCTCGCAGATGCACGTGCCCGGCTTTTCCTCGTCGTCCGCGCGGGGACCTGCCCAGCGTGGTGTCCCCGCGGAGAATCGGGAAGGACTTGCCGGCGTCCGGGCCGCGCAGAACGCAGAGAAGGCTGATGGCCCGCCCGCTGTTGCCCGCACCGGTGGTATTTTCCTCTTCTCTGGAGCGTTCGCCCCGTGTAGGCAGGCTCAGATGCTTCTTACCGCTTGCGATTTGTTCTTGTAGAGCGGCGGCCAAATCGTGCTCCAGGCGTTTTTCTGCCCGGGCCAGCGTCATGCTTTCGGCCCTACCCGGTTCACCTTCGACCCGCACGACGCGAGGGTAGGGGCGTTCTGCGGAGGTTTTGGCGCGGTCAAGAAAATAGAGAGTCATGCCTATAGGTAAACCCATAGTGAACTAATGCTCAATATATGCCATTTAAGATGACATAAATATTCGAATAATGCGTTTTTGTTATCTAAATATCTTAAATTCTGTGGATACTGCATATTTGCTCGAAAGGCTACCCGGGGTGATTTTCGCGATCGACCCCGGTGCGCGGCTTGTGCGCATACGGTCGGCTTGTGCGCATATGGTCGGCGGGTGCGCACCCCATTCCTTGAATGGTCTCTTCTGGGTAGTGGACTTGCCCGCCCCTCAAGTGAATATTTACGCGTAAATAATTTCTCGCCCTGTTTCGCGTAGCTCCCGAAGCTCTTATCCTGAACGGCAAATAAAAATCTTCAGATGCGTGCTAATCCCGTTCATGTCCATCCGGAACCCAACGACCAATAGCGCAAAAACTAGTTCCCAAAAGTACCGAAAATCATGTCATAAGTATGCGGACCAGTTGATAAGCGGGTATCTTAGAGTATGACTATATCCATCGTGGGAGGGGCAAGGTGTGCCCCGCCCACGCGGATCGTGCCCTCCCCGAACCAGCGGGGAAATGCCCGGTCTGGAAGGCAAAACCAGCCCCGATAGGGGCCGGAGCGCCGTGATAATACAGGAGAAAACATTGACTGCTGACCTCGTAGTTGTCGGATCGGGCCTTTTCGGCCTGACCATCGCAGAACAGGCCGCCACCGAGCTGGGCCTGAAAGTCGCTCTGCTGGACCGTCGCTCCCACATTGGCGGTAACGCATACAGCGAGAAGGAGAAGCAGACCGGCATTGAGGTGCACCGCTACGGCGCTCACCTGTTCCACACCTCCAACGAGCGCGTGTGGGAGTACGTGAACCGCTTCACCGACTTCACGAACTATGTGCACCGCGTGTACACCCGCCACAACGGCATCGTGTACCCCATGCCGATTAACCTCGGTACCATCAACCAGTTCTTCAACGCCGCCTACTCGCCGGCAGAGGCAAAGGCGCTGATTGCTGAGCAGGCTGGCGAGCTGGCCGGTACCGACCCGCAGAACCTCAACGACAAGGGCATCTCCCTGATTGGTCGCCCCCTGTACGAGGCCTTCATTAAGCACTACACCGCAAAGCAGTGGCAGACCCCGCCGGAGGAGCTGCCCGCATCCATCATTTCCCGTCTGCCGGTGCGTTACACCTATGACAACCGCTACTTCAATGACAAGTACGAGGGTCTGCCGGTCGACGGCTACGCCGCCTGGCTGGAGCGCATGGCTGCACACCCGAACATCGAGGTTCACCTGAACACCGATTTCTTCGAGCCCGGCCACGAGTACTCCCGCGAGAACGTACTCGGCCAGATTCCCGTGGTTTACACCGGCCCGGTGGACCGCTACTTCGACTACGCCGAGGGCGATCTGTCCTGGCGCACCATCGACCTGGAAGAAGAAGTCCTGCCGATCGAGGACTTCCAGGGCTGCTCCGTGATGAACTACCCCGATGCTGACGTCCCCTTCACCCGTATCCACGAGTTCCGTCACTTCCACCCGGAGCGTGACTACACCAAGGACGCAACCGTCATTATGCGTGAGTTCTCCCGCTTCGCTAACAAGGGTGACGAGCCCTACTACCCGGTGAACACCGCCGTGGATCGCGAGAAGCTGCTGGCTTACCGCGACCTGGCTAAGGGTGAGGATAACGTGCTGTTCGGTGGCCGCCTGGGTACCTACAAGTACCTGGACATGCACATGGCCATCGCCTCGGCACTGTCGATGTTTGACAACAAGATTCGCCCGCACTTCACCGACGGTGCCAAGATCGAATCCGGTGGTGTGGACGCATAGTTATGGCTACTCAGACTTTGAAGACTCTGCAGCGGGTCATTTTCCCGAGCGCGGTTGAGACCGACGTCGTGCCCCTCTACGTGGATGCGGGCGTTGCAACCGGCGTTCAGCTGCCCACCCGTATCGACGGCGACGCCTCGACCTCTATCGCGGAGGCGATGAACACCTCCGGTCAGTCTGTATCGAACGCTAGCGCGAACCGCGACGCCGCGAACAGCCTGAACAGCCGCCGCTCCATCACCGTGAGCGCGGGCCAGAGCCTGTCGTTCGGTACCTATTTCAATGCTTTCCCCGCTTCGTACTGGCGCCGCTGGACCGACCTGAAGAAGGTCACCCTGAGCGTTCAGACCCGTGGCGAGGGCATGGTCATTGTGTACAAGTCCAACGGCCGTGGCGTGATCCAGCGTGTGGACGCCAAGCTGCTCTCCGGCGAGGAGACCACCACCTTCACGATGCCCCTGGCACCCTTCGGTGACGGTGGCTGGTACTGGTTCGACCTGTCAGGCACCACCGACCTCGAGCTGGTTGAGGCAAATTGGCTGGGCGATATCGAGCCCCGCGCCGACGTGAAGGCCGGCCAGGCAACCGTGCAGATTACCACCATGAACAAGGTGGAGTACTGCATCAACAACATTCGTGCGCTGGGCGAGAGCCCCGAGATTTTCGATGCCGTGCACGAGTTCCTGATTGTCGACCAGGGCACCCAGAAGGTTCAGGACCACGAGGACTTCGAAGAGGTCGTCAAGCCTCTGGCGGGCAAGTTCCGCATCATCAACCAGGGCAACCTGGGCGGTTCCGGTGGCTTCTCACGCGGCATGTTCGAGGCCGTGAACAACGGCTCCGACTACGTGCTGCTGCTGGATGACGACGTTATCGTTGAGCCCGAGTCGATCCTGCGTATGGTGACCTTCGCGAACTACTGCAAGGAACCCACCATCGTGGGTGCGCACATGTTCGACATGTTCGACCGTTCGGTTCTGCACGCGTTCGGTGAGGTTGTTGATCCGTGGCGTAACTTCTACGCTAAGCCGCACGAAGACATGGCGATGGGCCACAACCTGGGCCACCACAACCTGCGTAACACCCCGTGGCTGCACCGCCGCGTGGATGTGGACTACAACGGCTGGTGGATGTGCCTCATCCCGACCGCCGTCATCAAGGAGATCGGCCTGTCCCTGCCGCTGTTCCTGAAGTGGGACGACGCCGAGTACGGCCTGCGCGCTAAGGCCGCGGGCTTCGCGACCGTGTCCTTCCCCGGTGCCGGCGTGTGGCACGTGTCCTGGACCGATAAGGACGATTCCGTCGGCTGGCAGGCTTACTACCACGAGCGTAACCGTCTCATCACGGCCCTGTTGCACTCTCCCTTCGACAAGGGTGGCCGCGTGTTGCTGGATTCGCTGTTCCTTGACGTCAAGCACACCCTGTCGATGCAGTACTACACCGAGGCCGGCCGTCTGCTGGCTCTCGAGGATCTGCTGTCGGGCCCCGATCACCTGCACCCCTCGCTCTCGAAGCGTCTGCCGGTGATTCGCGCGATGGCTAAGGAGTACCCGGAGTCTCAGGTGAAGCCGAACGTGGATGACTTCCCGGCTATCCAGTCGAAGAAGCCGCCGTTCCGCGGTCGCCGCTCCTTCGCATCCCCCGGCTACAAGAAGCTTGCTTCGTGGACCGCGAAGACCGTGGGTCGCCAGCTCTTCAAGCCCGTGAGCGAAGAAGCGAAGGCGCATCCGCAGATTCAGCTGAACTACGGTGAAACCAACTGGTGGACCCTGTCGAAGTTCGATTCGGCTCTGGCCACGAACGCTGAGGGTACCGGTCTCTTCTGGTACCGTCGTGACCCCGAGCAGCTGAAGTCGAAGCTGATTCACGCCGCGAAGCTGCACGCTCAGCTGGTGACCGGCTGGGAGAAGCTGCGCGAGCTGTACCGTTCGAAGGCCGCAGAGGTTGCCTCCTACGATGCGTGGGCTAAGACCTTTGCTGAGCATACGGATTCTGAGCTGACCCGATGAGCGATTTGAAGTCTGTTCCCCTGAAGGCGCCCGGTCGCGGCCGCGGCATTCTGGATGCGATGAAGAATCGCTACCTGCTTCGACTGCTGGTCGATAAGGAAATCCAGGTCCGCTACCGCGGCTCGGTGCTGGGTATTTTGTGGTCGTACATTAAGCCGGGCGTGCAGTTCCTGGTGTTCTACATTGCCATGGGTCTTTTCCTTGGCCTGGAACGCGGTATGCACAACTATGCGGTGTACCTATTCTCGGGCATGATTGCCATTAACTTCTTCTCGGAGGGGTTCGGCAATGGTGCTCGCGCCATGGTGGTTAACAGCGCTCTGATTCGCAAGATTTACCTGCCGCGTGAGTTGTTCTCGCTGTCGACGGTGTGGGTGGCTCTGGTGCATTTTGTGCCGCAGATTGTGGTCATGCTCCTGGCGTGTTTTGCGGTGGGTTGGCATCCGTCCGCGTTGGCTTTCGGGTCGATTCTGGCGGGCATGCTCATCGTGATGCTGCTGTCCTATGGTCTGGGTCTGATTTTCGGTGTGGCTAACGTGTTCTTCCGAGATTCGGAGAACATTGTGGACATGCTGCTGATGGTGGCTACCTGGTTCTCGCCGGTGCTGTACTCCTGGACCATGGTGCGTGACACTCTCTACCCGTGGGTGTTCAACGTGTTCATGATTAACCCGTTGACCGTTGCGGTGGAGCTGTTCCACTATGGCTTCTGGCATCCGACGCTCCGTCCTGAGGATTTGGCGCTTCCTGCTTCGCAGGTGGTTCCGCATCTCTTCAGCTTCTGGACTCCGATTGCCATTGGTATTTCTCTGCTGACCGTTTTGATTGGTGATTTGCTCTTCCGTAAGTTTGAGGGCAACTTCGCCCAGGAGCTCTGATTCTGTGGATATTAAGAAGCTTGAGTTCCCGCCGGTGAGCCCGGACGCTCCCGTGGTGATTCACGTGGAGAATTTGGTGAAGCGCTTCGTTCTGCGCCACACCCGTTCGATGAAGGAAGCTTTTGTGTGGCTGATTAAGGGCCGCAAGGGTGATCTTTCGGAGAAGTTCAATGCACTCAACGGCGTGAGCCTGGATATTCGTCAGGGCGAGCGTGTGGCTCTTCTGGGTCTGAACGGCTCGGGTAAGTCCACGCTGCTGAAGATGATTTCTGGCGTGATGCGCGCTGATGAAGGTGAGGTTCTTACTCGCGGCAATATTGCGGGTCTGATTGAGGTGGGCGCTGGTTTCCACCCTGATCTGACCGGCCGCGATAACGTGTACCTCAACGGCGCGATTTTGGGTATGACCAAAGATGAGATTGAGGCTTCCTTCGATTCGATTGTTGATTTCGCTGAGATTCACGACTTTATCGATACCGAGGTGAAGTTCTACTCTTCGGGTATGTACCTGCGTCTGGCCTTCTCGGTTGCGGTTCATACGAACCCGGATATCTTCCTGGTGGATGAGATTCTTGCGGTGGGCGATGAGCCGTTCCAGAAGAAGTGTATTGCGAAGATTCAGGAGCTGTGCTCTGCCGGTAAGACTCTTGCCGTGGTGAGCCATGACCTGGATTTGGTGTCTAAGATTTGTGACCGCGGCGTGGTGCTGGAGCACGGTAACCTTCGATTCGACGGTCCGATTAAGGAGGCCGTGAAGGTAATTCGCGGCGGTGACTAAACGCTAAGCGTCATGGTGAAGGGGCGTGTATTCCCGTGAGGGGAGTGCACGCCCCTTTGCCGTGCCCTGTCACTGCGCTCTTTCGTTGCGGGGTTATCGGCTCGTGAGGGACAGCGCGGATGGTCCTGGCCAAATCCGCGGTGTGGATAAAACACCAAATGTTACGCACGTATTCGTGGTAGGAAGATGGGCTTGGCGCTAGATGCTGCAAGCTACCTCCCAAGGGCGGAGAAGAATACTTGCGGCGATTGACTAGGGCGTTTGTACTGATTCGGGTATTCCCCGCGCAGAAATAGCACATATCACGATAGAAAATATCGAAAAACTACACCTGTAAATATTAAGTAGCGAAATATATAGGTTTGATAAATTTGATGCCCTGTGGCTAGGATGATGGAAGTAATAGGTTACAGTCGTAAAGTTGCATGTAACGCCACCACACACCGCAGCATCGGATTATTTCAATGGAGAACACCGTTCCGAATACCAAAATGGAACACCTGGCTCTACTTGAGGAGAACATTCGCAAGGCCATGCGCCGTCGCAACCTGGACCCTCGAGAGGACCGGGATGCCGTACGCGCGCTCATCGGTGAATGTTTGGACGAATATGAGCAGAAGCGCACCCGCGTCTCCCTGCCCGATGTGGGGGAGCGGAGCGTCGTCATCCAGCGGCTCCACGATGAAATCTGCGGTTTCGGGGTCATTCAGCCCTTCCTCGATGATGAGAGCGTTGAGGAGATCTGGATTAACTCGCCCGATGAAATCTTCATCGCGCGCAACGGCGAAAGCGAGCTCACCGGCCTGCATCTGAGCCCCCGGGCCATCAACAGCCTGCTGGAGCGTATGCTCAAGCCCTCGGGCCGTCGCCTGGACCTTTCCTCTCCCTTCGTGGATGCTTCCCTGCCGGATGGCTCCCGATTGCACGCGGTAATCCCGGATATCACCCGCAGGCACACGAGCATCAACATTCGTAAGTTCGTGGTGCGGGCCCGCCGCCTGCCCGATCTGGTCCGCATGAACTCGCTAAGCGCCGGCGCGGCGTCCCTGCTGCACGCGGCGGTGGAGAGCGGCATGAATATCCTCGTCTCGGGTGCAACCCAGTCGGGCAAGACCACGATGCTCAATTGCCTATCTGCATCGATTCCGCCGCGGGAACGCGTGGTCACCTGCGAAGAGATTTTTGAGCTCTCCGTGCCGCTGCGAGACGTGGTGGGCATGCAATGCCGCCAGCCGAACCTTGAGGGTACCGGCGCCATCGAGTTGCGCCGCCTGGTCAAGGAGGCCCTGCGTATGCGCCCGGACCGCATCCTCATTGGCGAGGTACGCGAGGCAGAATCTCTGGACATGCTGATTGCGCTCAACGCGGGTCTGCCCGGCATGTGCACGATTCACGCGAACTCGGCACGCGACGCCGTGACAAAGATTTGCACCCTGCCGCTACTGGCGGGCGAGAATATCTCCTCCTCATTCGTGGTGCCCACCGTGGCCTCGTGCTTTGACATCGTGGTTCACTGCGGCCGCGATACCCGCGGGCAGCGCCGGGTCGAGGAGATTAGCATGCTCGGCGGTCGTGTCGAGGACGGGGTGATTGAGATGTCGCCGCTATTTGTGCGCCATGATGGGCGCATGGTTTGCGTGGCCCTGGAACTGCCGAACGCCGAACGCTGGGTACGTGCGGGACATCGTCCCGAACAGGTGCTGGCCCTCGCGAAAGCGGGGCAGTGATGCCGCTTTTCCTCAGCCTAATTCTGGGCATCGGCGTGTGCCTGGTGTACCTCTCCTGTTTTCCGGAGGGGCAGAAACCGGTCCGCGAGGCCGCCGACCCCGCACTGGTCGTGGCGTTGCGCAAAGCCGGGATGCACACGCTGACCCCTCGAACCTTCACCTGGGTGAGCCTTGCGAGCGCCGTCGCCCTGTCCCTGCTGCTTCTGCTGGTTAGCCAGTTGGTGGCCCTGGGCGTGCTCGGGTTTATCGCCGGGCTGGTGGCCCCTCGCGTGGTGGTGAATCATCGCGCCCGTGCCGCGGATGCACGCATCTGGCAGCTGTGGCCGGATGCCGTCGACCACCTGCGTTCGGCGATTCGTGCGGGCCTTTCCCTGCCGGAGGCACTGATTCAGCTCTCCTACCGCGGCCCGGAGGAGCTTCGCGGGGCCTTCGCCCATTTTTCGCGTGACTATCGCGCCTCGGGCGAGTTCGTGCCCTCGCTGAACCGTCTGAAGGAATACCTCTCTGACCCGGTGGCGGACACCATTATCGAGGCGTTGAAGATTGCCCGCGAGGTGGGCGGTTCGGACCTAGGTAAGCTGCTGGGCACGCTGAGTGATTTTCTGCGCGATAATGCCCGCACCCGCTCGGAGCTTCTGGCTCGCCAATCCTGGACAGTGAATGCGGCCCGGCTCTCCTGCGTGGCGCCGTGGTTTGTGCTGTGTCTGATGGCGACTCAGCCTGCCGCGCGTATGGTGTATAACTCGTTTGCCGGTGCGATGCTGATGATTGCCGGTGCCGCTATTTCTTTGGCGGCGTACCGTCTGATGTTGCGTATTGGTGAGTTGCCGCGTGAACGGAGGGTGTTCGGATGAACCTGCCTCTGATTTTTGGTTTGCTGTTGGCGACCGGCGTGGGTCTGATTCTTTCCTCGGTGCTGAATACTCGCAGTATTTCGTTCTCTGATCGTGTGGCGTCGCAGCTGCGCGGTGAGACTCTACGTGAGTCGTTGTTGAAGGAGCAGGAGCGCCGTGAGCCGAGCCTGTTGGAGGCGATTTCGGCGTTCTGCGCGCCGTTGCTTCGTTCGCTGTCCTCGTCGTTGAACGGCTCGTCGTTGAGCGATAGTTCGGTGCAGGAGCGTCTGCGCCGTGCGGGTTCTTCGCAGAGTGTGAGCGCGTTTCGTGCTGAGCAGCTGCTGTGGGCTCTTGCCGGTGTAACCGTTATGAGCGCCCTGACCGTTATCGGTGTGGTGCAGGAGCGTTTCTCCATCCTGGTGGCTCTTGTGCTGGTGCTCGTGAGCGGTTTAAGCGGCTTTCTGGCGCGTGACTGGTGGCTGGGCGAGGCGGTGACTAAACGTGAGAAGCAGCTGGTTGCTGAGTTCCCGGCGCTGGCGGAGATGATGGCGCTGTCGGTGACGGCGGGCGAGTCGGCGCTGGCGGCACTGGAGCGTATCTGTCTGACTTCGCGCGGCGAGTTGGCTCGCGAGTTTTCGGAGATTTTGGCGCAGACCCGTACCGGCGTTTCTCTGCTGAGCGCGCTGCAGGAGTTTGCGGAGCGTACTCGCGTTCCGGCGCTGAGCCGCTTCGTTGAGGGTATTGCCGTGGCGATTGAGCGTGGCACCCCTCTAGCCGATGTGTTGCGTGCGCAGGCTCAGGATGTGCGCGATAACGCAAAGCGTGAGCTGATGGAAACAGCCGGTAAGAAAGAGATTGCGATGCTCGCCCCGGTGGTGTTTTTCATCCTGCCGCTGACCGTGATTTTCGCGGTCTTCCCGGGCCTGTCGCTCATGCGTTTGAACTTTTAGATTTTGCGGCGGGTACACACCGTACCGGCTGCGCCGCGGTGGGCTGGGCTGATTGCCCGGCGTGCCGCACCAACCACACACTACACCCTTTGAGAGAAGGAGAATACAATGTTCCGTCGTTTCCGCACCACCCTGACCGTGCTGATTGCCCTGGCTATTGCATCCATGCTGGCTCTGCGCCTGAAGAACAAGCAGGATGACCCCGAGCGCGGCGACGTGCCCGGCTGGGTCATGATCACCATGATGAGCGCTGTGCTGGTTGCCGCTATCCTGGCGATTGCTCAGCCCGCTCTGACCAAGATGTTCAACGACGCGATTGCTCTGGTTCACCAGTAATGCGTAAGCCCCGCATCGCTTCTGAGCTGACTGCCGCTGAGCTATCCTCCGCGGAATATTCTGTGGAGGAGAGCGAGCGCGGTGACGCCAGCACGGAATTCGTCATGGTCGGTGCGCTGTTGGTGTTGCTGACCATGGCGATTCTGCAGGTTTCTTTCGCCCTGTATGCACGAACCATGTTGGTGGATGCTGCGGCGGCTGGGGCACGTTACGGTACGATGCGTGACCGCACTCCGCAGGAGGGCATGGAGCGTACCCGTCAGATGATTGAGGGGGTTCTTCCGTCTTCGTATGCTGAGAATATTTCGTACCGTCAGAGTAGTGATTCTACGGGTGTGCGCACTTTGGAGGTGACGGTGAAGTCTCCGTTGCCGGTGCTGGGCCCGTGGGGTTTTCCGGATTCTATTGAGGTGAAGGGGCATGCGATTTATGCGGAGCATCGTTCCGGTGATTAGTGACTTTTCGCTTCGGCAGCGGGTGAAGGAACGCCTGAAGAGCCGTTCTGATTGGCCTCTTTTTAGCCAGCACCGCCCTGAAGAGGGTAGCGCCATTGTGGAGTTCCTGGGCTTGGGCATTACTCTGCTCATCCCGGTGCTCTACGGCATTCTGACGATTTTTAGCTTGCAGTCTTCGGTGATGGCGGCTCATGCGGCGAGCGCCCAGGTGGTGCTGTATGTGCAGGAGCAGCCGCAGGATTCATCGGTTGGCCCGGATTTGGCTCAGCGTCTGGCGGTGCATGCTGCCGCGGATTACGGGGTTGAGCCGTCCGATGTGAGCGTGTCGTTGAGTTGTGCGTCGGGGGAGTGCGTCTCGGGTACGAAGGCGTACGCCACGGTGACGGTTCAGGCGCGTCTGCCGCTTCTGCCTTCGTTTATGGATGGCGGCGTGATTCCGGTGAGTTCTCATGCGACGAGTTGGGGGTCTGGTCATGCTGATTCCTAATGGTTCGCCCGCTCATCTGTTCTCGCCCGCTCGCCTGCTTTCCTCTGTGCGGGAGCGCTACGCTAACGCATGCCGTCGTGCCCGTCTACAGGTTCGTGCCCGTGCGCAGAGCCGGGCGCTCGCCGCTGACCCGATCGCATCAGGCCCGGAAGAGGGCAGTATTGCCCCGCTGATTGTGGGCATGCTGGCGTTGCTTCTGCTCATCGGTTCGGTGACGGTGGCGATTACTGGCGCGTATCTGCAGACTCAGCATCTGCAGGATATGGCGGACGCTCAGGCGAACTCGATTACCCGCACGATGCGCACTCCGGATGAGGCGAGTGGTTCGGCGGCGTGGGAGTATGCGAGTGCGTACCTGGCTGAGGTTCAGCCGGGGCAGGATTTTCAGGCGCTACGTCTGGAGAACGTGTCTGTGGATTCTGACCAGAGTGTGCATGTGTACCTGTCGGCTCGTATTCGTCCGCCGCTACTGTCGATTCTGGTGCCTGATGGTATTGAGGTAACCGCTCACGGTTCGTCGCGTTTGAAGACGAGCCAGGGCCCGTCCACTGATTAGTGCGTCCATCAACGGCGCACGGGCGTATCGGCGACGGGTATATCGGCTCACTCGCTTATTGGCGTGTTGTGAGCCTCCTAGACTGCGAGGGCGCATCCGCAAGGTAGTGTAACGGCTAGCGGATGCGCCCTCGTTTTATGCCCTTTTTAGGTCTTCGCTGCGCGGGTTCTGCCCTCTGCCTGCCTTATCCTTCTGCGCTGTGGGCTGTTGGGGGCTGTAACGGCGGGACTTTCTGGCCGTTTCGCGATAGTGTTAAAAGCTATGGCATCCTTCGACTTTTCCGCTGAGATTAAAGAGCTTCGCGCTATCTTTGCCTCGATTGCCGCAGTGAGCGACATCGAGGGGATTGAGCGCGCCATTGAGGAGCTGTCCGAACAGGCCGCCGTCCCCGACCTCTGGGATGATGTTGAGCATGCCCAGAAGGTGACGAGTGCCCTCTCCTACAAGCAGGCGGAGCTGAATCGTCTGCGCTCGCTGTCCTCTCGCATTGACGATGTTGAGGTGATGGTGGAGCTTGCCGAGGCCGAGGATGCAGAGACCGCCGCCGAACTACTGGCAGATGCTCAGGAGGAATGCGGCCAGATTCGCGCCAAGCTGGAAGAGCTGGAGGTTCTGGTCCTCCTCTCCGGTGAGTACGATCAGCGCGAGGCCGTGGTGACCATTCGTGCGGGTGCCGGTGGTGTGGACGCCGCCGATTTCGCGGAGATGCTTCTGCGCATGTACCTGCGTTGGGCCGAGAAGAACGGCTACCCGACGAAGGTGCTGGACACCTCTTACGCTGAGGAGGCGGGCCTGAAGTCGGTGACCTTCGAGGTGAACGCGCCGTACGCTTTTGGCCGCCTGTCGGTGGAGGCGGGGACTCACCGCCTGGTGCGTATTTCGCCGTTCGATAATCAGGGCCGCCGCCAGACCTCGTTTGCGGCGGTTGAGGTGATTCCTCTGATTGAGCAGACGGATGCTATTGAGATTCCCGAGTCTGAGATTAAGGTGGATGTGTTCCGCTCGTCGGGCCCGGGTGGTCAGTCGGTGAATACGACGGATTCGGCGGTGCGTATGACTCACTTGCCGACCGGTATTGTGGTGTCGATGCAGAATGAGAAGTCGCAGTTGCAGAACCGTGCGGCGGCTTTGCGTGTGCTGCAGTCTCGCCTGTTGCTGTTGCGTAAGGAGCAGGAGGACGCGAAGAAGAAGGAGCTTGCCGGTGATATTAAGGCGAGCTGGGGTGATCAGATGCGCTCCTATGTTCTGCATCCGTACCAGATGGTGAAGGATCTGCGTACCGGCTATGAGGAGGGTAATACCTCTAATGTTTTGGATGGCGGTTTGAACGCCTTTATTGATGCTGGTATTCGCTGGCGTGCTTCGGGGCGCGCGGCTGAAGAGAGCTAAGACGTGAAGGATTGAGTGATGGCTCAGAAAAAGAAGAAAGACGCGAAGAAGGACCCGAATAACGCGATTATTGCCCAGAATAAGAAGGCTCGCCACAACTACAACATTGTGGATACCTATGAGGCGGGCATCGTTCTGCTGGGCACCGAGGTGAAGTCTCTGCGTGATGGTGGGGCGTCCATTGTGGATGGTTTCTGCCAGGTGACCGATAACGAGTTGTGGCTCGAGGGTATTCATATTGCGGAGTATGGTTACGGTACGTGGACGAACCATGCGGCTCGTCGTCGCCGTAAGCTGCTGCTGCATCGTTCTGAGATTAATAAGTTGGCGCAGAAGCTGAAGGAGACCGGTTACACGGTGGTTCCGTTGAAGCTGTACTTCTCGAATGGTCGTGCGAAGGTTGAGATTGCCCTGGCGACCGGTAAGCGTGAGTACGATAAGCGTCAGGCTTTGCGTGAGCGTCAGGATGACCTGGAGGCGCGCCGCGCGATGCGTTACCGCAACCTCGGCTAGGGACTGGTGCATCGCTCTTCTCCCTCGGGAAGGGTGGGTGCCCCTACCTATAATGGTAGGTGGATAGTGCGCCGACCGGATGCTGTCTACAATTCCAAGCTCCGTCGTGCGCCGCCACAAACTATATCTATGTAAGGAGATCGATATGTCTGAGTCCTCGAACGTTCAGCCGTTGCCCGAAGACGCCGCTTCCGCACCGGTGCAGGAAGCGGCGGAGCGCACCCCGCATCCTGTTGCGGAACAGAAGCTGAGCTCGGGGCTGGCTATCGCCTCCTTGGTATGCGGCATTTTGGGTATTCTGACCGGTATTTTTATCTACGGTGTTGCTCTCGGCTTGGCCGGTATTGTGCTGGGCATTGTTGCGCTGGTTCAGGTGCGTCGAGGCGCTGCTTCCGGTAAGGGCCTGGCGATTGGCGGTATCGTGACCGGTGTCGTGAGCTTCGTGGTGACTGCGGTGACCATCGCGGTCATCGTGCTGAACGCCATGATGGGTCAGGAATGCATCAACAACGGTCACGAGACGTCCGATGGTGGTTACGTGTGCACCCTGGGCGGTCACGAGCAGACCCTGAGCCCCTCGGAGTACAAGAACCTGAGCCGTTTCTAGGGCAGACGGTGCTGCCTCCTCACGGGGATAGCGCGCGCACTGGCTCCGAAGCATATTTGCTGGATGGAGGGCGTGGCGGCTCTCCTGATGAAAAAATTGCGTGATATGTGGTCAAAGAGCGGCTTGTTTATATAATTGTGGGTAAGGCTTGGCGCTACGTAGCGCGTTGAGCGAGATGAAACTGTTCACTGCAACTGTGAAAGAAAGAATGACAGATGTCTGAGAATAACTACGGAAACCCCCAGGGGAACGCGCAGAACCCCTATGCTGCTCAGCAGCCTGCTTCTTCCCAGCAGAACGACGCGTACGGCCAGTCCTCCTACAATCAGTCCTCGTACGGTCAGTCCTCATACGGTCAGGATTCGTCCGCTCAGGGTTCCTACGGCCAGAACTCGTATGGCCAGAACCCCTACAACCAGTCCTCGTACGGTCAGGAGAGCCAGAACCAGTTCGGCCAGTACGGCCAGGACTCCTCGGCTCAGCAGTCTTCCCAGTACGGCCAGGGTTACCCCCAGCAGGGCCAGCCGGGTGAGTACAACAACTACCAGTACCAGCAGAACTCCTACCAGCAGCCCGGCCAGGATCTCTACAGCTACGGCCAGCAGGGCAACTACCCCTACCAGGCATCGAAGAAGACCCCGGCTCTGGCTATCACCTCGATGATTCTCGGTATTGTTGGTCTTCTGACCGGCTTCTTCGCAATCGGCCTGCTCTTTGGCATCGCTGCCGTTGTTCTGGGTATCATCTCGCTGAAGCAGACCAAGGCCGCCGGCGCGGGTCAGGGCTTCGCAATTACCGGTATCATTACCGGTGCTCTGGCCTTTATCTTCGGCCTCATTATGGTCTTTGTCTATATCCTTACCTTCCAGACCATGCAGAAGTGCGCCGAGGTTGGTACTAACGACGGTCACGGCCACGCGGTCTGCCAGATCGGTGACGATCCGGACGACCTGATGACCGTCCCGGCACGTTAATAAACTTTAGAACGCCACCTGACGAGCGCGTAAGGGGAGGGGCGGAGCACTCAGAGTTTCTGAGGCTCCGCCCCTCCTTTCGCTTTCTGGGAATCTCTATGTTGGGGACAGGCACTCGGCGCGTGCACGTCGTCGGGGGAAGCATCGAGGGACTTGCGCCCGTTCGGGTGCCTCAGATATACTGAATCTCTACCGTGTTTGAATGGCACCGCAGCGTCTAGGTACGCTGAGGAAAACTTTCAGAGGACGGTGGGCTTTTTGATAAAAGCATAGGGGGATGATCGGTTTCGACGATGTGAGTTGAGATGGGTGAAGCGTGCCGAGGATGCAGGGTTATCTCGTTAACGCCCTCTGCAAAAAATTAAGTGCAGAATCTAAGCGCACTGACTTCGCACTCGCTGCCTAAGCGCGAGTTGCCGTCTGTCGGCCTGAGCATGCCTTTGGCTCAGTTACCGGCATCGACTTAAAAGGCCACTGCTGCTAGCCCTTGTTGCGGGGGCTGGCGGGACTTTTACGTGACTAGGTTCGTCGGTATATGTGTTTATGCAAGTACCGGAGCCGAAAAGTAGCGTTCGCATAAACTGCGCACGGAGAAGCCCCGTTGACGCCACATCGGACCGGGGTTCGATTCCCCGCATCTCCACGATCTCCCAACCGCCCGCTATCCCGTATGGGGTGCGGCGGTGATTATCGGTTCCAATCCAGAGGACGAACCGCGGTAGGTTTCTACCACCCGGCAGGACGCCCCACGGCGTCACCTGCCGGGTATTTTTATGCCCAATTGGTCGGTCCTGTATTGTCGGTCTGTTCTGGGATGTACCGGCGTGCCCGAGGGTACTCAGGTGACCGCATTGTAAGTGGGTTGGGCGTCAAAAGGTTTGGGCTAACGTCAAAAGTAGGGGCTTGCATCGAAAGGTTTAGATGGACAACATCTTCATCTGCACCGACCCTGCCGGGAACATCAAACCCGACAAAGAAAAATCCACCGAGAAGATCGACGGCGTGGTGGCCACTATCATGGGCTTCGACCTCGCGATTAGATGCGGCAGTGGACCCGCCACTGAGAGTGTGTATGACAGAAGAAGCATATTTTTCATGTAATGTAAATTTGCGTGTTACATCTGGCGAGACTCTCTGATAGACTGCTGAGTAGTAACGTAAGATACGTCACTATGTGACGTGGGAATGCATTCATAACCGCAATTTCTGCTTGGAATTGGGGGTTATCTGCTTCCACGATTGCAAGAGCTTTAGGGCCAGCATTTGTTGGTGGTTTTGGAAAAGCCCTTGGAGGTCCGGCAGTAATTGCCGCTACGCTAGCTGTTGCAGCAGTGTCCTGCACTCTCACTCTTTAACCTGGGAGAGGTCCAATGCGTACGAAGAATATATTTACACTAGGATTTTTTCTCACTATTGTTCCGGTGTTCTGGGTGATTATCTCATTTGCCAGAGACTGGGAGTTCTTCGATCCAGTATCAATTCTAAGTGCAATTTTAGGAGGTCTTTTGGTTACTTTTGCAGCCAGAAAGACGCTTGAGAGTGATTCAAAGTTCCCTAAGGGACCTAGTAAGTAAAACATCGCTTAGAAGTTTCTAAGAGGACGAACCGCGGTAGGTTTCTACCAC
>NZ_KV830861.1:509262-526198 GCF_001836905.1 Rothia sp. HMSC062F03
CAGGACGCCCCACGGCGTCACCTGCCGGGTCTTTTTTATACCCGCTGCGGGGCGAATATGCGACCGTATCGTAACGAGAACGTCACGTAAGAAGACTTAGAGAGAACTCATGACGTAGTATCAAAGTGTAGATATTGTTCCGACGCCGCGACGCTTGAGCCTTCGTAGCCGTATGATGAACGATAGAGAGCCAATGGATACCCACGTTGCCGGGGGCTCTCGGAGCGTACCGTCACGCACCGGAGCTCGGCGACACCCGAACAAGGACACACCATGGATAACCAGAACCCCACCCCCGCTTCCGGCGGCGCCCAGGGCGGATTCGCCGCGGCATCGAACAATAGCGCTCCCTACGGCGCTTCGCAGGCTCAGCCTGGAGGACCCGGCCCCGCCCCCTCCTTCCAGCCCGCCTACGGTGCTCCGAACGGTCAGCCCGGTGCACCCGCGGGAGTGGCTATCGCACCCGCCGCGTACCCCGAGCGTGACGATACCTACCATCGTATCCCGGCCGAGTACACCGTCCCTGAAGAACACCGCCGCCCCTACGGCGACGCCACCAGCGATTTCCGCGGCCCCGGCTACTACTACTCCATCGGCGCCTTCTGCTCCGGCCTGGGAGCCCTGGCGCTCACCATCTACGCCTGGATGGTTGTGGGCCTGCGTGCCCTCGAGATGAGTGAGATGAGTAGCCGCGGCTACCGTTCCAGCTCGCTAGCCTACGACTCGACCTCGGTCGTCGGTCTATTCCTGACGGGCCTGATTCCCGCCGGTATTGCTATCTGGCTGGCCATCTATTCCGCGCAGGTCAATAGCGGCCACGTCACCAAGTACACCTCGAAGATGAACACCTTCAATATCTTCGCCTATGTCCTTGCAGGCCTGAGCATTCTGGCTTTGCTGGGCGTTCTATTCGTCGCTCTCTAAGAAAGCGATATAACGCAGGAAGGCGGCGGCACCCCGTATTGGGGTGCCGCCGCCTTTATCGTATGCGCGGCTCCGCCGAGATAAGTCCGGCGGGAGAAGGAGGCCTAACCCTCCGTGTTAAGGATTTGGAGGACCTGTTCCTGAACCGCTGCGGTATTACTGGCCACCAACGATACCGTCTCGGACGTACCGGCGTGCTCGGGCAGGTTGCCCTCGAGGGTAGAGGCAACGCCGCCGGCCTCACGGATGATCGGGAGGAGAGCCGCCACCTCGAAGAAGGAAAGGGCCGGATCCACCACGGTATCCACGGCCCCCTCGGCGAGCAGGCACGCCGACCAGAAGGACCCGTAGGCGCGGGAACGGCTTGCGGAACGTAGCAGGTGTAGCAGGCGCGGGGTGAGGTTCGGGACGGAGGAGCCAGCCTGCTCCCACGAGGCGATATCCGTGTACGCTACGGAGAGAAGATCAAGCTGCGTCACCTCAGAAACCTGAAGGCGGGTCGCCTGCGCGAGCGACTTGCCCGTGTACGCGCCAGAACCGCGAGCGGCCCACCAGCGACGGCCCAGCGACGGGGCGGAGACCACGCCCACCACAGGCTCACCCTGGTCCAGCAGAGCGATGAGGGTGGCCCACACGGGAACGCCGCGGCGGAAGTTATCCAGCTCCGCGAGGGGCGCAATAACCCACTGGCGCGCCGCCTGGCCGTTGTGGCCCGCGTGTTCGCCGGCGATGCCGTCGCGGGTGCGGACCCTCGACAGCTGAGCCCGCAACAGCTCCTCAATTTCTAGAGCAACCTCCAGCGCATAATCGGCGGGCGCCTCCGGCACGACCGGTTCGGGCTCGGCACTCCGCTGCGCGGCACGCTGCCAGGGTGCCAGGGGCGCGGACTCAGCGGGCTTCTGCTCCTCTTCGGGGATAGCGGGGCCGTCCTCCGCGGGGGAGTATGCGGGACGGTCACGGAAACGGGCGGAGCTGACCCGGTCCACGCTATCGGCCAAAATGTGCGCGAGACGCAGGTCGTCGGTGTACAGCGGGGTACGGCTCATGGTTGGTTGGCTCTTCTCACGGTAGTAATCGGTGTGTGGTTAGGCGAGGGCGCCCAGTTCCTTCTCGGAGTCCCCCTCCTCGGGGGTCAGCAGCAGGAGCTTGCGTAGCGACTCCAGACGCTCGGGGCCGCTGGGGCCCGCCTTCCCGGCGACCACGTAGGCTTCGAATCCGCAATCGGGGGCCTGTGCCGCGTGGGTGCATCCCTTCGGGCAGTCGGCGGCTCCGGGGGCCAAGTCGACGAAAGCATCGACCACGGTCTCACGCGGCACATGCGCCAGGCCGAAGGAGCGGATACCCGGGGTGTCGATAATCCAGGTACCCGCAGGGACCGGGCGGCCATCGCGCTCCACGGGGCGCAGGGCCAGGGCCGAGGAGGAAGTGTGTCGGCCTCGACCGGTCACCGCGTTCACGTGGCCGGTTGCGCGATCCGAACCGGTCAGCGCGTTCACCAATGTGGACTTACCTACACCCGAGTGGCCCAGCAGGACCGATACCTCGCCCAGCAGCTCCTGCAACAGCTCCTGCACGGGAGCCGACTCGAGGCCCTGGGCACCGTCCTGGCTGGGGGCCAGGCCGTCCGAGGAGGCCGAGAGAACAATCTTGAGGCCGCTGGCGGCGTAATAGTCCAGCAGATGCTGGGGGTAACGCACATCGGTCTTCGTGATGCACAGAATCGGTTCGATTCCGGCATCAACCGCCGCCACCACGGCGCGGTCGATGAAACCGGTACGCGGTTCGGGATTGGCCGCAGCGACCACAATGACGAGCTGCTGGGCGTTGGCCACGACCACGCGTTCCGAGGGGTCGGTGTCGTCGGCGCTTCTGCGTAGCACGGAGGTGCGTTCCCCCAGACGCACGATGCGCGCCAGGGTATCCTTCGCCCCCGAGGTATCTCCCACCACGTCCACGAAGTCGCCGGTCACAATCGGGGTGCGGCGCAGTTCCTTGGCGCGGGCGGCAATCAGAGTACGCTCGTTCTCGGTGCCCTCGTCCACGACCACGGACCAGCGGCCTCGGTCCACGGTAATCACGCGGCCGCGAATGGCCTCCTTGAAGGTGGGGCGGTCCTTGGTGCGGGGGCGGGAGCCCTTCTTGTTGGGGCGAACGTGCACATCCGATTCATCCCAATCGGAGAAGTCACGAACATTCATTCGGGAGGAACCCATTAGCTCACCTCCTCGGTGGTTTGTGCGTTCTGCGGGGCTTCTGGGGCCTCACCGGCCCACTGCGCGAGCATGCCCTCCCACATGGAGGTGAACTCGGGCATCGTCTTCGCGACGGTCCCCACGTTCTGCACGACGGTGTTGCCGCGGCGAAGGCCGACAATGGCCGCGAAGGTAGCCATTCGATGGTCGTCGTAGGTGCGGGCCACCACGGTCTCGGCGCGGGCCTCAGCGGGGATGGGAGCCTCAATCACGAGGCCGTCCTCGGTATCGCGGGCACGGCCGCCCAGACGGTTAATTTCGGCGGCCAGGGCGGCCAGGCGGTCCGTCTCGTGGCCGCGCAGATGCGCAATGCCGTGCAGCTCGACGGGGCCGTGCGCCAGCGCGCACAGGGCGGCCATGGTCGGGGCGAGCTCGCCTCCGGCCGACAGATCGTAGCTGAGCGGCCCCTCCGGCAGGGAATGCGGGCCGGTCACGGTCAGAGCACCGTCGCGATACTCGACGCGCGCACCCAGGGTCGGCAGAAGCTCACGCCACATATCGCCGACCTGCGTGGTACCGGCCGAGGAATCAGCCGCGGGGGCGGGCCAGTGGGGAACGCGCACAGAGGCGCCTGTGGCCACGGCAGCAGCCAGGAACGGGCCGGCATTCGACAGATCGGGTTCCACGGTGACCTCGAATCCGGGGAAAGAACCGGGGAAAACGACCCAGCGGTACTCGCCACCCTCGGCGGGGTAGTGCTCCTGCACTCGAACGCCACGTTCGCGGAGCGCCTCAACCGTCATCTGAATGTGCGGAATCGAGGGAACCGAGGAGCCCTCGTGCACGAGCACGAGCCCCTTCGGCAGGCGCGGAGCCATGAGCAGAAGCGCAGAGACGAACTGGGAAGAGGAAGAAGCGTCGATGCGCACGACGGGAGCCTCGTCCACCGGCACGGAGGCCAGGCCCGGGGTACGCAGAATGAAGGGTAGAGCATCGGGCGCTTCGGCGCAGTCCATGCGCACGCCCAGCTGGCGCAGACCCTCCAGCACGGGGCCCATGGGACGCTGGCGTGCGTGAGGGTCGCCGTCAAAGGCGAACTCACCGGGTAGCAGGGCCGCCAGGGCGGGTACGAAACGCATCACGGTGCCGGCCAGACCGCAGTCAATACTGACGCGGTGAGCCTCGCGAACCCCGGAAGGCTCGGCTGACGCGGAGAAATCCAACGGGGTAACCCGCAGGTCGGGGCCGAAGGGCGAATCGGTGGGAATGAGCTCAACCCCGGCACCCAGGCGGCGTAGCGCCTCAATCATGAGGGCAGAATCGCGGGAGTGCAGAGGCGCGCGTAGGTACGAGGGAGAATCGGCCAGAGCGGCCAGGAGCAGGTATCGGTTTGTGAGCGACTTTGAACCGGGGATATGCACCGTCGCGTGACGGCCGAGGGCCGAAGCGGGGGCTGGGGGAGCGGGCCAATCACCCGCGGACAGCTGCACTGATGCGTCGCTCATAAATCCTCTTCCAAATCGGCATGCTACGGAGGGTAGCCCGCACTCGGCGGAATCCGTAGCCGGTCTAGGTCTATTCTACCGGGTGAAGGTTTAGCGCACCCCGCCGGAACCCCCGGATGAGACGGGCCTGCCCGGTGCTCGAGGGGAGCGCCGGGCAGGCCCTATAAGAAAAGCTGAAAAGCAGAGTGGGGAGACTCAGTGCCTAGCGGTGCACCTGCTCGCAGAAGTCTCGCACATCCTGCAGCAGACGGCTCTTGAGCTCCGCGGGAGCTTTCTGCGCGCAGGAGGAACGCATCTTCTCGCGGAGCGCCAGCTCAAAGTTCTTGACATCGGTGCACTCGGGGCAGGCGGTGAGGTGGCGCTGAATCGTGCGCACCTGTTCGCTGCTCAGCTCGCCGTCCAGGAACTCGTAGAGCTTCTTGAGGGTCGTGGAACAGGGTTCGCCGCCGCAGTCTTCTGAGGGGGCGGTAGAGGTATTCGGGGTATCAGACATCGGAGGTTCCTTTCACACGGAAGGTGTAGGGGGAAGCAAGTGGGGCAAACGTTTTTTGAGGGGGCTAAACCGATTTGGGGGAGGTTTTCGCCGCGGCCTTGGCTGCCGAGGCGGCGGCCTTCGCCTCAACCTTGGCAACCGTGGAGGGGCGCAGACCGTTCTCCCTCGCGTAGTCGAGTAGCTTTTCTCGCAGGATGCGTCGTCCTCGGTGAAGACGGGACATGACCGTACCTATCGGGATGTCCATAATCTCGGCGATGTCCTTGTAGGCGAAGCCCTCGACATCGGAGTAGTACACCACCATGCGGAAATCCTCGGGGAGGGAGCTCAGTGCCTCACGCACCTCGGTGCCCGGCAGGGAGCTCAGCGCCTCGGCCTCAGCCGAACGCAGACCCACGGCGTCGTGATCGCCGGCAGCGGCCAGCTGCCAGTCCTCGACGGTTTCACCCTGACTCTGCTGCGGTTCGCGCTGACGCTTGCGGTACAGGTTGATGTACGTATTTGTGAGGATGCGGTACAACCACGCCTTCAGGTTCGTACCCTCGGTGAACTGGTGATAGGACGCGAAGGCCTTCATATAGGTCTCCTGCACCAGATCCTCAGCATCGGCGGGGTTGCGGCTCATGCGTAGGGCCGCGCTGTAGAGCTGGTCCACGTACTGCATGGCCTGTGCGGTAAAACGTTCACGTAGCTCGCGGGTGTCCTTGGCACTGACACTCTGAGTGTCTGCGGTCTCGGCCATGATTCCTCCTCTCTACGGGAACGCTCCATACGGTCACCGTAGAACATAACGTCTGATTTGGGGCTTTATTCCCCGCACCCGGGTGATGGGGGGGGGTAAAGCAAAACCCCGGGTTCGAATAGAAGATTCGATACGCCGGGGTTTTAAAGTGTATGCAAGATACCTTATGCGTTGGGGCGCTTACCGTGGTTTGCGCCGCCCTTACGACGGTCCTTGCGCTTACGACCGCGCTTGCTCATGAGAGCCTCCTTATAGTGTTCATGGAAACACGCCCCACCTTCGCGGTGCGCGTTCCTCGTTAACTGCCCTGTGAGAGGCGGTCACCGAAAACCGGTGGTCCACGCTATAGGGGCAACGCCGTCTATTTTTTCATAGAAACGGCCTGATTGCATCTTGGAACCGAGATATGAGCGAAAAAACACGAAGTTTCTTCGCCTTCCTCTTCCAAAGGATTAGCCGTGCTCCGGGATGTTCAGCCAGTTGTACCAGCCGCGGTGCAACACGAGCCAGGCCATGAGGCCGTAACCGGACTGGCCGGGGCGACCGTCATTTGCTGCCAGGTCGTTGCGCCACTGCTCGTGGTGCAGCAGCGGGTTGAAGGTGTCCACGTACACGTGGTTACGGCGGGTCACGACATCGGCGTATGCGGCCGACAGATCGGCGATGCGGCGGTTACGCTCGGCATCCAGGGTCGGAGGGGGACCGACGACCAGAACCTTGATGTTGTTCTGCGAGGCCATGTCCACAATGTTAGCCAGGTTCAAGCGGGAGCGTGCGCTGGTCAGACCCAAATCGATGTCGAAGGTCGACGGAGCGATGACAAGGCGGTTGTCGGCGCCCGGAATAAAGCGGCGGCGGGCCTCCTCAAACCAACGAGCGTTGAGCTGTTCGCTGCCTTCATTGGGTGCGGCCAGGTTGTACGCCGCGATGGATGCGGTGGTCTGCGGGGTGCGTGCCATGACGCGGCCGAACCAGCCGAGGGTACGGGGATCGCCAACACCGGCGAGCAGGTCATCGCCGACTGCCACAATTCGAATATTGCGTTGCTCCACGGAATTCTTTCTTCTGCAGGATGGACCCGCCGTGAGAGGCGGCGGGGCACGTGAGTAATAGTCTTTATATCTAGGATAAGCGCTTACGGGCCGGTTTTCGAACTTAATCCCCTATCCACAAGCATCCGAGACCAAAAACCCGTCGCCCCACCAGGCGTACCTGACGGGGCGACGGGTTGTGAACGGTTAGAACTTCAACCGTTTAGCCTTCGAAGACCTGCTTGAGCAGAGCCTCGTTCTCGGCGGCGTGCAGCTTACCGGTACCGGCTGCCGGGGAAGCAGCGGCCGGGCGGGAAGCCAGACGCACGCGGCGGTCGAGCAGCGGCAGCAGGTTGACCGCCATGAACGGCCACTGGCCCTGGTTGGCCGGCTCGTCCTGAGCCCACACAAGGTCGGTTGCGTTGGAGTACAGGGCAAGCTGTTCCTTGACCTCCTTCTCGGGCAGCGGGTACAGCTGCTCCACAGAGACAATCGCGGTCTTGGTGTCGCCGCGGCGCTCGCGCTCGGCCTCCAGATCGTAGTAGAGACGACCGGACACGAAGACCAGGCGCTCCACCTGAGCCGGGTTAATGCCCGAACGGTCGCCAATCACCGGCTGGAACGAGCCCTCGGTGAAGTCCTCAACCGAGGATGCGGCGGCCTTCAGACGCAGCAACTGCTTGGGGCTGATAACCACCAGCGGCTTGTACGGACGGTGCTGAGCGTGGCGGCGCAGCAGGTGGAAGTGCGAAGCCGGGGTCGAGGGGACCGCAACGGTCATGTTGTTCTCGGCGCACAGCTGCAGGTAACGCTCGATGCGTGCCGAAGAGTGGTCAGGACCCTGGCCCTCGTAGCCGTGAGGCAGCAGCATAACCAGCGAGGAGCGCTGGCCCCACTTCTGCTCGGAGGAGGAGACGAACTCGTCGATGATGGTCTGGGCACCGTTGGCGAAGTCACCGAACTGAGCTTCCCACACGACCATCGAGTCGGGGCGCTCCACCGAGTAGCCGTACTCAAAGCCGAGCACGCCGTACTCCGAGAGGAAGGAGTTGTAGATACGGAACTTACCCTGGTTCTCGGAGAGATGCTGCAGCGGCGACCATTCTTCGTCGGTCAGGTGGTCGTGCAGGACCGCGTGACGCTGAACGAAGGTACCGCGCTGAACATCCTGACCGCTCATGCGAACGTCGGTGCCCTCCAGCAGCAGCGAACCGAAGGCGAGCAGCTCGCCCATACCCCAGTTCACGTTACCGCTACGGCCCATCTCAACGCGCTGGTCCATGAGCTTCTTCAGCTTCTTGTGGACGGTGAAGCCCTCGGGAGCCTTACCGAAGGCATCGGCAATGCGCTGGAGAGTCTCCAGGGAGATTGCGGTCTTGCCGGCGTGAACCACCTCGGTGTTCTGCTGAGCAGCCGGCAGTTCCAGACCGGAAACGTGTGGAGCGGTCGGAGCCGGTGCCGAGGACTGGGTCTCGACGAAGATAGCGTCCAGCTTCGAGTGGTAGGAATCCAGAACCTCGTCTGCCTCCTCCTGGGAGACATCGCCACGGCCCACCAGATCCTGTGCGTACAGGGTGCGGGTCGAAGGCAGAGCGTCGATGTCCTGGTACATCTTCGGCTGGGTCATCGACGGGTCGTCGGCCTCGTTGTGACCGCGGCGGCGGTAGCAAATCAGATCGACGACCACGTCGCGACCGAAGCGCTCGCGGTACTCGAAGGCCAGGCGTGCGGCGCGGACCACGGCATCCGGGTCATCAGCGTTGACGTGGAAGACCGGAGCCTTAGTCATACGCGCAATGTCGGTGGGGTGGGTTGCGCTACGGCCGTCGTTGGGCAGGGTGGTGAAACCGATCTGGTTGTTCACCACAACGTGCACGGTGCCGCCGGTGGTGTAAGCCTTCAGGTCAGCCATCTGCAGGGTCTCCATGACGATGCCCTGGCCAGCGAACGCTGCGTCACCGTGAATCAGGATGGGCAGAACCGGGTGGCCCTCAACGCCCTGCTCGCGATAGACGTCCTGCTTAGCGCGGACAATACCCTCGAGCACGGTGTTAGCGGCTTCGAGGTGCGAGGGGTTAGCGGCCACGTACACCTGGGTCTGCTTGCCGGAATCGGAGGTGAAGACGCCCTCGGTGCCGAGGTGGTACTTCACGTCACCCGAACCGCCCTCGTAGGGAGCGGCGGTTCCGGAGAACTCACGGAAGATCTGAGCGTAGGACTTGCCCGCGATGTTGGTCAGCACGTTCAGGCGACCGCGGTGTGCCATACCGATGGCAACGCCCTTCAGATCCTTGTTTGCTGCCTTGTCAAGAACGGCATCCAGCAGCGGAATCAGGGATTCGCCACCCTCGAGGGAGAATCGCTTCTGGCCCAGGTACTTGGTCTGCAGGAAGTGCTCGAATGCCTCGGCCTCAACCAGCTTCGAGAGCACGCGCAGCTGCTCTTCGCGGTTGGGCTTGGTCGCACCGTGCTCCAGACGCTCCTGGAACCATGCGCGCACCTCGGGGTCTTCGGAGTACATGTACTCGACCGAGAGGGAACCCGAGTATGCCTCGTGCAGACGCTCCAGGATGGTGCGCAGCGGCAGACGCTCGGCGCCGCCGAAGCCACCGGTCGGGTAGACGCGGTCCAGATCCCACAGGGTCAGGCCGTAGCGCTCCAGCTTCAGGTCCGGATGCGAACGCATCTTGTAGCCGACGGGGTTGGTTGCCGCGGTCAGGTGGCCGTGCACGCGGTACGCGTGAATCAGCTGCTGAATACGGGCGACCTTCGAAATCTCGTGCTCGTCGTCGATGTGGTTGTCGCGGGCCCAGCGCACCGGCTCGAACGGGATGCGCAGGTCGCGGAAGATAGCGTCGTAGAAGTCATCGCCGCCGAGCAGGTAGTGCTCGACCAGCTTCAGGAACTCACCGGAACCGGCGCCCTGAATCACGCGGTGATCGTAGGTGCTGGTCAGGGTGATAATCTTCGACAGGCCCTGCTGAGTAATCAGCTTCTCGGACAGACCGCGGAACTCAGCCGGGTACTCAAGAGCACCCACACCAATAATGGCGGCCTGGCCCTTCGACAGGCGGGGCACCGAGTGAACGGTACCGATACCGCCGGGGTTGGTCAGCGACACGGTGGTGCCGCGGAAATCCTCGATGGTCAGCGCGCCGTTACGGCCGCGCTTGACGATGTCGTTGTAAGCGTCCCAGAACTCGCGGAAGCTCAGCTGCTCGGCACCCTTAATGTTCGGAACCACCAGGTTACGCGAACCATCGGGGCGGGGGATATCAATTGCCAGACCGAAGTTCACGTGAGCGTTGTGGACGGCAACGGGCTTGCCCTTCTCATCCACGTTGTAGGTCACGTTCATGGAGGGCATAGCCGCAACGGCGCGGATGACCGCGTAACCAATAATGTGGGTGAAGGAAACCTTGCCGCCGCGGGTGCTGGCCAGGTACTTGTTGATGGCGCTACGGTTCTCAATCAGAAGCTTGGCGGGGACCGCGCGAACAGTCGTAGCGGTGGGGACGGTCAACGACTCTTCCATGGTCGTGACGACTGCCTTAGCAGGGCCACGCAGGGGGACAATCTTGTCTTCAGCAGGTTCCACGGTATTAGCTTTCGGAGTAGCAGGTGCGGGGGAGGGGGTAGCAGGCGCTTTCGTAGGCTTCGATGCCACGGGAGCGGTGGGGGCTGCAGGAGCCGCCGGAGCGGCGGCGGGAGTTGCGGGAGCAGCCGGTGCGGCTGCGGCGGGGCTCGGAGTACTCGCGGTACCGGCGCCTCCCAGCGCCTTATCGATGGTCTCAAAAATGGGCCACCATGAAGGGTCCACGAGGTTCTTGTCCTTCTGGTAACGCTCGTACTGTTCTTCAACGAACCATTCGTTACCGGCAAATTCCTCAGGCACCAGATGTTCTGGCAGATTTGGCACGTTAAACGCCTCTTCCAATTAGTGTGAATTTATCCGTCGCGTCCGGGACTCACCCCGGCATAGACGACCCGCGTCTTCGAGGGGCGAATCATCACGCTGAGCATGTGCGCATCGCCTGCGGTAGAGGCCGTATGTGCGGGGTGTGCACCGTACAAACCTGCCTAGCGTGCCGTGAACTCCGGAGTTCATCCGCTTGCTTGGCGGCACACTCATGCTCCTATGTATAAGTGTAGAGAGAATCACCGTGAAGTTTCCACCTGAGAACAGTATGTAAACAATGCAATTTTTCACTCAACACGGTTCAAATAAGCTAAGGGCCGCCATAAAGCCCCTCACGAGGCCTTCCGCCCAGAACGGAACCGACCCGGAGCAACGAGGCGGCCCGGAACCTTCGCTAGAATATGGGGTATGGATGACCCTTCGAGTACGAACGTACACACAGACCAGCGCGGAGTACCCGCACTATTCCGCGACCCGACCGCTACTCTACCCGTGCTCGGCGCATCGCTCCGAACCGAGGTGGTGACCGAATGGATCTGATTCTTCTGCTGATCGGGCTATTGCTCATTCTTGGAACCGGATTCTTTGTGGCCGTCGAGTTCTCTCTCGTGGCCCTCGAAGCCGCCACCGTGCAGCAGGCCAAAGACTCCGGCGACAAGGCCGCAGACGCCGTCCTGCGCTGCCTCAAGACCCTATCCACGCAGCTCTCCAGCTGCCAGATCGGCATCACTATCACCACCCTGCTTACCGGTTACACCCTCGACGCCGCCATCAAGGCGCTCACCACGGACGCCATCGGTAGCCTGGGCCTGCCAAGCGGATTAATCGACGTTCTTACCCTCGTCCTCGCGATGCTCATCGCGACCCTGCTGTCCATGGTGATGGGCGAACTGCTGCCCAAGGGGCTCGCCATCGCGGACCCCTACAACGTGGCCCGCCGCCTTGCCCCGTTCCAGCTGAACTTCACCCGCATTATTTCGCCGCTCGTGCGCATCATGAACGGCTCCGCAAACTGGATCCTGGGCCGCTTCGGCATGGAAGCCAAAGAAGAACTCTCCGCCGCCCGCACCCCCGACGAGCTCTCCTCGATGGTGCGCCGCTCCGCTAAGGAAGGTACCCTCGACTCAGCCGTAGCCCGCTTCCTGGACCGCACCCTGCGCTTCTCCGAGCTGACCGCCTCCGAGGTCATGACCCCGCGAGGCCAGGTCTCCATGCTCGAAGACACCGCACCCGTCAGCGATATCATCGAGCTGGCACGCTCCACCGGCCACTCCCGATTTCCGCTCTACAAGGGCGACCACGACAACATTGTGGGTGTTGTGCACGTCAAGAAGGCCGTGGGCGTTCCCCCCGAAGTGCGCGGCACCCTCGAGGCCGGCGCGCTCGCCGAAGACGTTCTGCAGGTTCCCGAGACCCTGCACCTGGACGCGTTGCTCACCCAGCTGCGCCAGGGAGCCCTGCAGCTTGCCGTGGTCCTCGACGAGTACGGCGGAACCGCGGGTATCGCAACGCTTGAAGACCTCGTTGAAGAAATCGTCGGCGAAGTCTCCGACGAACACGACCGCGGACGCACCGAGCGCCCCCTGCGCTACGGCAACGGCGACTGGATCTTCTCCGGCCTGCGCCGCCCCGACGAAATCAACGCCCTTATTCCCGGACTCGAGGTTGAGGAAAGCCCCGAGTACGAGACGGTCGGCGGCTTTATGATGGATCGACTCGGCCGCATCCCCGAAATCGGCGACACCGTCCCGGTCACCGGGGGCACCCTGCGCGTTGACGCCCTCGAAGGCCGGCGCGTTGACCGCATCCGATTCACCCCCGACTCTGAAGAAAACTCGGCTCACGAGGACACCGCACCGAAGAAGGGAGTACGCGCATGAACGACTGGGTAGCCATCGCACTGCTGGTCCTGCTGCTTGCCGGAAACGCCTTCTTCGTCTCCGGTGAGTTCTCCATCATGTCCACCCGACGTGCACAGGTCGAGCCCCTCGCGGAGGAAGGCAACAAACGGGCGCAGACCGTCATCTACGCCCTTGAACACGTCTCGCTCATGCTCGCCACCTGCCAGCTGGGCATCACCATCTGCTCGCTGCTCATCCTGAATGTCTCGGAGCCTGCGCTACACCACCTGCTGGAGATGCCCATGCACCTGGTTGGCCTGCCTACCGCGGTCGTCGACGTGCTGGCCTTCGGCATCACCCTCATCCTGGTGACCTACCTGCACGTCATCTTCGGCGAAATGGTGCCCAAGAACGCAACCGTCACCCTCGCCGCCCGAGGCCTGGCTCTCTGGGTTGTGCCGCCGCTGGTGCGTGTCTCCAAGGTCTTCGCACCCATCGTGGCTCTGCTCAATAACCTCTCCAACAGCCTGCTGCACCTCATGAATGTCGAAGCTAAGGATGAGGTTGCCTCGACCTTCACCCTGGGCGAGCTGCAGACCATCGTGGCCACCTCGACCGCCGAAGGTACCGTGGAGGATGACGCCGGCGTGATCGAGGGCGCCCTCGAGTTCACCGAGAAGGAAATCTCCGACATCATGGTGACCGGTGACAAGCTCGTCACCTTGCCCTTCGGCAGCACCCCCGCAGAGCTGGAGCACGCCGTGGCCCGCAGCGGTTACTCTCGCTTCGTCATCACCGACAGCGACGGAACCTACATGGGATACCTGCACGTGAAGGACGCGCTCGCCGTCTCCCCGGAGCGATTCAACGAGCCCTTCCCCTGGTATAAGTTGCGCTCTCTGGATACGCTCTCGCCGACCACGGATATCGACGATGCGTTGACCTCGATGCAGCGCACCCGAACCCACATCGCGCAGGTCATGGACAGTCACGGCCGCACCCTGGGCGTGGTCTTCCTGGAGGACGTGCTCGAGGAGCTCGTCGGCGAAATCAACGACACCACGCAGGACGAGGTGCGCGAACGTATTCGCCGTCAGCGTGCCCGTGCTGCGGGTCGGGACGCCGACTAAGGCGACGTCCGGCCCCTCGGCTCGGCTACTCGAGGACCCTACCCTCCGGTGACCGTCTGCGGCAGAAACGATGCCCCGTGCTTCAGCGCCCGCTGCCCTGAAGCACGGGGCATTTGCGTACCCGAACCGTCGATAAGGCATGCTTCCAAAGGACATCGAACGCGGGTATTCGCCCGGTCGGGACAACAAATAAAGAGTTGTTTATACGGGTATGCGCGTGGTGTAGTTAAGAAACACATCAGCAGACGAACAGAAAGAGAACGATATGTCACATCGCCCCATCACCCGCAAGCACTTCCTCACCGCGCTGGGATCCCTCGCGGCGACCTCCCTCTTTCTGACCGGCTGCGCCACCGAGAACAGCTCCTCCGGTTCGAGCGCCTCCGCTAACTCGAACGGCAAGGTTAAGGTGCTCGCCTCCACCGACGTGTACGCCGACATCGTTAAGCAGGTCGGTGGCGACAACGTTGAGGTCAGCGCGCTGATTTCCTCCACCGGCACCGACCCCCACTCCTACGAAGCCACCAGCTCCGACCGACTCAAGGCCAAGGACGCATCCCTGATCGTCATCAACGGCGCGGGCTACGACCTGTTCCTTGAAGACATGGCTGGCAAGGATAACGCCTCCCAGAAGGTCGTGAACGCGGTCAAGGTCAGCGGCAAGCTCACCGATGCAGAGTACGATCACCTCGTCGAGGACCACCGCGGCGGCGAACACCACGAGGACGGCGGCGATCACGCCCACGCTCACGAGTTCAACGAGCACCTCTGGTACGACTTCGAAACCGTCAAGAAGGTTGCCCAGCAGATTGCCGAGAACCTCGCCACCCTGGACTCCGCGCACGCTGAGGCCTACCGCTCGAACGCCGCCAACTTCGTCAAGGAGCTGGACGGCCTCGAAGCCTCCGCAAAGGCCATCTCCGGTGCGGGCAAGAAGTATCTCTCCACCGAGCCCGTACCCGATTATCTGATCTCCTCCACCGGCGCCGAGAACGCAACCCCCAGCGAGTTCGCCGAGGCTGTCGAAGCGGGTAACGACGTTCCCGCCCTCGTGCTGAAGGAAACCAAGGACCTTATCAGCGAGAAGAAGGTGCAGCTGCTGGCCTACAACGAGCAGACCGCCACCTCCCAGACGAACGAGGTGCTGCAGACCGCGAAGGGCGCTTCTGTAAACTACGTATCCTTCACCGAAACCCTGCCCGAGAACACCGACTACCTGGCATGGATGAAGACCAACGTCAGCAACCTCGAAAAGGCGCTCTCCTAAGTGACTGATAACAATAACGGTGCCACCCCCGCGATTTCGATTCGCGGGGGTAGCCTCGCTTTCGGGGCCCGCACCCTCTGGAAAAATCTCACCCTCGATATTGGGGCCGGGGAGTACTTCGCGGTGCTCGGCCCGAACGGCTCCGGCAAATCAACCTTCCTCAAGGTCATCCTCGGACTGACCGGTCTTAACTCCGGCGAAATTTCGGTGCTCGGCAAGCCCGCCCGCCTGGGTAACCCCGGTGTTGGGTACGTGCCCCAGCAGAAGGCAATCGATCCCTCCACCCCGATGCGCGCTCGTGACCTCGTGGGCCTGGGTGTGGACGGGTACCGCTGGGGTATCCGCCTGCACGGCCGCAAGTACCGTGCCAAGGTCGACGAGCTGCTGGAGGCGGTGGGCGCCACCGAGTACGCCAACGTTCCGGTGGGTCTGCTCTCCGGCGGTGAGCAGCAGCGCCTGCGCATTGCCCAGGCCCTCGCGAACGACCCAAAGATTCTGCTGGCCGATGAGGCGCTCCTCTCCCTAGACCTAAACCATCAGTACGCCGTGGCGGAGCTGATTCACCGGTTCAACCGCGAGCACGGAGTCTCGGTAATTTTCGTGACGCACGAGATTAACCCGATTATCGAGCACGTGGATCGCGTGCTCTACCTGGCCAACGGCCGCTTTACGGTTGGTTCGGTCGAAGAGGTTATGACGAGCGAGACCCTCACCTCCCTGTACGGAACTCCGGTGAGTGTGCTCAAGTCCAACGGCCGCTACGTGGTGGTGGGGGAGACCCACGCCAGCGATCACTGCCACGTTGAAGGCGGCGACCAGAATATCCACGGTGCCCACCTGCGAGTCGAGGCACAGCCCGGCGGCGCGTCCGGCACCCTGCACCTACCGGGAGGAACCGCTCGATGACCATTCTCTCTTCCCTCCCCGCGTTGGCCGCCGCTGCATCCAGCACGCAGGGTGATTTGCTCTCGCGCATCTTCGTGTTTGACCGTTACGGCGAGCTGTTGCATATGCTGCAGAACTCCATTTTTGCGGGTGCTGTGCTGGGCCTCATCGGTGGCTTCGTCGGCATCTTCGTGATGATGCGCGATCACGCCTTCGCGGTGCACGGCATTTCTGAGATGTCCTTCGCGGGAGCGGCCCTGGCCCTGCTTCTGGGCTACGACGTGGTCACCGGCTCCATGGTTGGCTCGATTGCCTCGGCCCTGCTGATTGCGATGATTGGGTCCAAGGCGAGCGAGTCGAACTCGGTGATTGGCACGCTCATGCCCTTCGGCCTGGGGCTGGGTATTCTGTTCCTTTCGCTGTATCAGGGTCGTAGTGCGAATAAGTTTGGCCTGCTCACCGGTCAGATCGTGTCCGTGGATGCCGACCAGCTGAACGCCATGATTATTGGTGCGGTGGTCATTATTGCCCTGCTGATTATTGTGTGGAGGCCCCTGAGCTTCGCCTCCCTCGACCCGGATGTGGCTCGGGCGAAGGGCGTTCCGATGCGCTTCCTCTCGCTGGTTTTCATGGTTGTGCTGGGTATCGCGGTGGCGCTGTCGGTGCAGGTGGTCGGTTCGCTGCTGGTGCTGGCCCTGCTGATTACCCCGGCGGCGGCGGCGATGCAGGTGACGGCTTCTCCGCTGCGCACGCTGCTGCTTTCAGTGCTTTTCGCTGAGGCCTCCATCGTGGGCGGCATTATGCTGGCGCTGGCCGGCTCACTGCCGATTAGCCCGTACGTGACGAGCATTTCCTTCCTGATTTACCTGGTGTGCCGTGTGATTGGTTCCGTGAAGCGCCGCCACAGCGCCTCGGGCCGTCATCTGGCGGCAAAGAACTAGCTTACGTCCGCAGACGTGAAAGAGCCCCCGCTCGAGTGAACTGCCTCCCGTTTCTTGGACAACGAA
>NZ_KV830862.1:0-19586 GCF_001836905.1 Rothia sp. HMSC062F03
AATTGAAAACCTGTCAAAACCGCTTCCGACCAGGAGAAACACCGAAGAAGTTCTTCGTTTTTTCCTCCTCGCCGCGGCGACTCATACAACTATACAGACCCGAGTACGGGCCCGCAACCCGAATACGGGTGAAGTAGAACACAAATAAGGCCACATTGCGCCCTTTGGGTGGCTTATCTCAATAAATAACCTAGTCAGAACGATATATTGATTCCAAAGAAGGCCAAAAAAATTTTTAAGCAGGGGTAAAAGACCCCTTCGGGGCCCCTCATGAGCCTCGGAACCCAGACAAAGACAGGGAAAAGCAAGAACCCCCATATACCTTCGCCGCTCCATCCCCGCGCCCGTGCTTCCTCCCCTACGTCAGTTATCCCCGGAGAAATAAACAGTGGGTAGGCCAAAACCCCCTGCTCCCAGACGAAGCTCGAGCTACCGAGCACTCAGCAACGGGAACAGGGGCTTTCAAAGTCTAATACTGCGGAGGAGCCTCATTGGCCATGTTATTGAAGCGTGAGTACTTACCGCTAAAGGCCAGGGGAATTGTACGGGTCGGGCCACCGCGGTGCTTCGCGATAATCATGTCGGCCTCACCCACGCGATCGCTATCGGGGTTATACATATCCTCGCGGTGCAGCAGAATCACCATATCCGCATCCTGCTCGATAGAACCCGACTCGCGCAGGTCCGACACCATCGGACGCTTATCGGTGCGCTGCTCCGAACCACGGTTCAACTGCGAAAGTGCAATCACCGGAACATCCAGCTCCTTAGCCAGAAGCTTCAGGCTACGGGAGAACTCCGAGACTTCCTGCTGACGGGACTCCACCTTCTTGCCCGAGCTCATCAGCTGCAGGTAGTCCAGCACCACAAGCTTCAAATCGTTACGCTGCTTGAGACGACGGCACTTCGCACGGATCTCCATCAGAGTCATATTCGGCGAATCATCAATAAAGAGAGGGGCAGAATCAATACGGCCCTGCAGAGTCGCCAGGTTCGTCCAGCCCTCGGTGTCCAGATCGCCCTTCTTCAGACGACCCATTGAAATCTTGCCCTCTGCGGAGAGAATACGCATGGCCAGCTCGGTACGGCTCATCTCCAGAGAGAAGAAAACCGTTGCCATGTGGTGGTGAATAGCCGCCGAACGCGCAATATCCAAGGCCAGGGTCGACTTGCCCACACCCGGACGAGCCGCAATCACAATCATCTGGCCACCGTGCAGGCCACCGGTCAGCTCATCAAGCTCGATGAAGTCAGTCGGCACGCCGTACACGCCATCGGGGCGGTTCGAGTTTGCGTCAATCTCGCGCATCGTCGCTTCCAAGGCCTCAGAGAAGGACACGTAGTCTTCCTTCGCGTTGCCATCGGTCACCGCGTAAATCTCCGCCTGCGCCTGATCCACGAGTGCGTCCACCTCGGTCTCGTTGGCGTAACCCAGCTGCGCAATCTTAGTACCCGCCTCAATCAGGCGGCGCATAATCGCGTGCTCCTTCACGATTTCGGCATAGTACTGAGCATTCGCAGCGGTGGGCACCGACGCAATCAGAGTGTGCAGATACGCCGCGCCACCCACACGAGTCAGCTCGCCGCGCTTCTTCAGCTCGTCGGCAACCGTAATCGCGTCCGCGGGGCTACCGTGGCCGTACAGCGACAGAATCGCCTCGTAAATCGTCTCGTGCGCCGGCTTATAGAAGTCCGAAGCACGCAGGCTCTCCACGACGTCCGCAATAGCATCCTTCGACAGGAGCATGCCGCCCAGCACAGACTGCTCGGCCACATCGTCATGGGGCATCGTGCGGGAACCGTAATCCACCGAAGACTCAGACATAAAACCTCATTCACCCGAAACCCTGGAGGCCCGGGCACCTCGCCCGGGCAAAAACTCTACCTCTCCATTATGAGGTACCCGCAACCACTCTAGCCTCCCGGAGTGTAAACACGGGTATATAAGCGACGGTGGGGTGGCTACCCTCATTCGGGTAGCCACCCCACCGTTCCTCCGAATCTCTCGGGAGCGCTACGAATCGTGCGTGAACTACTTCTTACGCAGAATCAGGCCGATAGCACCGATATGATCGGCATGGCGGCGGAACACGCCGCGCATACCCAGCACACGCTCACGAATCTGCGGCTTACGCGCCAGGTTGAACGCAATCTTTGCAACGCCGGCGGGGCCCTCATCGGCCAGCAGGCGCTTGGGTTCCAGCAGAGCCATATCGGTCTGATACACGTCCAGCACCTCGAAGCCTGCCTCCTCAGCCAGGGCGGTCCACTCCGCGCGGGTCAGCGGGCGGGCGTTCACGCGGATGGTGCGGGCCAGGTCCTTCTGAATCTCTTCCTTCAGCTCGGGGCGCAGGTAATCGGGAATCAGCGACATCTCGTGAATAGCGTAGTAGCCACCCGGACGCAGCAGGCGGGCTGCCTCGCGCATGATCTCCAGCTTGTGCTTATCGGTCTGCATGGTCAGCATTGCCTCGCCCACCACGGCGTCGTAGCTCTCGGAAGGCAGGCCGGTCTCCTGTGCGCTGGCGTTCACCACGCGGTAGTTCGGCTTATTCGCCGCACCAATGCGCTCGGTAACAATTTCGGCGGCCTTGGGGTCGAGATCCACACCGGTGTAGCTCTTCGGGGAACGCTTCACAATCTCCAGGGCGGTAATACCCAGGCCCGGGGCAAACTCCACGACGTCAATGTCGCCGCCCAGAGCGCGAGCCAGCAGCCAGTTGGTGGTTTCACGGCCACCGGGACGCAGAACCTTCTTGCCCAGCTGTGCGAGCAGCCAGTGGCCCGCGGCCTTATCGGCAGGACGATCGGTGCCGGGGACTGAAGGGGTCTTAGACACGGTGATAACTCCTCAATATTTGTATCTAATATGCAAGATTAATATTTCCTAATTCTAGACCCGCGACACCCAAGAAAGGAAATGTGACGTTATGCGAGGGTATGGATACCCTTTGTTACGGCGTGCCGCGTGAGCACAAAGGGTCACGCTCAATGCTGCGCCATTGAGTGATACACCGTTGAGTGGTTAAACAGAAACTGGAGCCGAACCTCTCGGTTCAACCCCAGTCTCATCACACACACATACATACGAAAATCAGAGCCACTTCCGCAAGGAAAGTCCAACTTTCTGATGGCCCTCTCGAACCATCTATATAAAGTATTACGTGTAAACCTTTATTCCCTGTAGGTTAAAGCTGGAAGAAAGCTGGGAATAACTGAGAGACTCAGATGCTCCGTTGGCACCAAAAAATCGAGCACACACAGGAGCGGGTCCCACAAGGGGAAATCGGAATAAACGTCGCCTCCAAAGCGCATTCCAGGACGAGCCTTTGGGCAGGGGTAAGGAGACCCATCGGTACTTAACGAAACCGCCCGTAGAAACCGGTCGCGTTAAAAGAAGAAAGGCAAGGCGCTGTTGCCTTGCCTTTCTTCTTTCGCGAGCGGGCCTCCCCGCTACACGAAACACACACATTCACATCGCAGTCCTCTCGAACCAACACTTATAGTAAACACCGCGAACCTTACGGGAGGGTTGATTTTAGCTGGAAAGCAGCTGGGAGAAGACCCGTAGAACGCTGAGAGGCGCAGAGAGTCATCCGAGAGAAACCATGTACGCCGCGCCCAGGGCTAGGAAGCGCTCACGTACAGGGTGAGTACAAGCAGCGGATTCGTCACGATAGACACCAAGAGCAGGAGGATATTAGCCCAGCGAAAGCGACGGAACTTCACCAAACCCACCAGGGCACATACCACCGCAATGCTGGACCCCAAACCACCAACGATCAGAAAAAGCAGCAGCAGAGTCGTAGCGAGGTTAGCGTCCGCCATTGGAACAAGCGCCAGGGCACACAGCAGTAGGTTCACACCCTCCAGAATGACGCCGGTCATCAGAAGCTGGGCGCTTGAGGACATACGCGATAAAGATTTAGCCATGTCTACCAGTCTACGGGGTCTGCCGACCTACGTCGCATCCATCGCTCCCACGGGTTAGAGTGTGCGCCCACAGGGTCAATGTTTCACGTGAAACATGCACCGAGGCGGGTACAGCAAACGGGGTGCTCCTCCCGAAGGAAGAACACCCCGTTACGGTTTTTCAGTGCCTCAGCACGAAAACCTCAAAACTACTTACGCAGCAGCAACGACGTCCAGGACAACGTTAGCAACAACGTCAGCGTGCAGGCGGACAGTCACCTTGTACTCACCGGTGCGCTTGATAGCGGAACCCAGGTGGATGGTGCGCTTGTCAACGGAGCCAATGCCAGCAGCCTCAATAGCCTCAGCAATAGCGTCAGCCTTGACGGTACCGAACAGGCGGCCGTCAGCGCCAGCCTTGTGTGCAACGACAACCGGCTTAGCAGCCAGGGACGCAGCAAGTGCCTGAGCCTCTTCCAGAGAAGCCTTAGCGCGAGCCGCACGAGCGGCGCGGATGGACTCAACCTGCTTCTCGCCACCCTGGGTCCAGGTCACGGCGAAACCGCGGGGCAGCAGGTAGTTACGTGCGTAGCCGTCCTTAACGGTGACAACATCGCCAGCTGCACCG
This sequence comes from Rothia sp. HMSC062F03, assembly GCF_001836905.1. Taxonomy (NCBI): domain Bacteria; kingdom Bacillati; phylum Actinomycetota; class Actinomycetes; order Micrococcales; family Micrococcaceae; genus Rothia; species Rothia sp. HMSC062F03. Next base: position 4,541 of record NZ_KV830862.1, read on the forward strand.
AGGCCGGAAACTTCCTGAGTCAGAATGATCTTAGCCATGTTACTGTCTCTCCTTCTCTTTAGCGGCCAGCGCCGGAGTAGGGCAGCAGAGCAACTTCGCGGGCGTTCTTAATAGCCTGAGCGATCTTGCGCTGCTCCTGAACGGTCACGCCAGTCACGCGGCGAGCGCGGATCTTGCCGCGGTCGGAGATGAACTTGCGCAGAAGTGCGACGTCCTTGTAGTCAATAACGGTGACGTCAGCAGCCTTGAGGGGGTTCTGCTTCGGTTTGGGCTTACGGATTTCAGCCTTAGCCATCGTGGTGCTCCTTAGAGTTGGGAGCCCGCGGCGGATAACCGCGGGATGGATTGATAAATTACTATTCGGAAAACGAAACCGGCTTAGAACGGAGGTTCATCGTCGGCGCCGCTACCCCAATCATAGTTACCGCCGGACTGGGAACTCCACGGATCAGCAGCGGGAGCTGCCGGGGCTGCAGGAGCAGCCGGAGCGGAGTAACCGGTCTGACCGGAGTAACCATTACCCTGGGGAGCCGCGAAATTATTCTGCTGCGGAGCGGAGTAACCGCCCTGAGCAGGGGCGTTGTACCCGCCGCCAAAGCCACCCTGCGCACCTCCGCCGAAGTTACCTCCGGCAGAACGCTGTGCGCGAGTCACCTGTGCGGTAGCAAAACGCAGAGTCGGGCCGATTTCCTCGACCTCAAGCTCAAACGAGGTACGACGCTCGCCTTCCTTGGTCTCGTACGAGCGGGACTTCAGACGGCCCTGTGCGATAACCTGGGTACCCTTCTTCAGGGTCTCCGCAACGTTCTCAGCGTAACCACGCCACACCGACGCACGCAGGAACAGGGTCTCCCCGTCCTCCCACTGGTTGGTCTGACGGTTGAACGAACGCGGAGTCGACGCGATCGTGAAGTTAGCAACCGCAGCACCCGCGGGGGTGTAACGGAGCTCCGGATCGCTCGTCAGATTACCGATAACGGTAATAACGGTATCGCCTGCCATAAGATGCCTCCTCGATAAGAGTTACAAGTGTGTTGATTCCAGTACAGCGCAACCCCCTGACATTTTTAGAGAGTCGGCCACTGGAGGGCGCAACTACTTGCTGGAGATCTTCTGATCCTCCGGGCGGATGATCTTGGTACGCATGACGGACTCGTTCAGGTTCAGAACACGATCGAGCTCAGCTGCGGTCTCGGGGGTAGCGGTGAAGTTCACCACTGCGTAGATACCCTCGGACTTCTTCTGGATCTCGTATGCCAGACGGCGACGGCCCCAGATATCGACGTTGTCGATAGAACCGCCCTCGTTGGTGACGATCTCGAGGAACTTGGACAGCGACGGCTCAACCGCACGGTCCTCAACCTCGGGGCTGAGGATAACCATCAGTTCGTATGCACGCATGATTAAACCCCTCCTTTGGGCTAAACGGCTATGGGATTTCCATAGCAGGAGATTCATTGTGCCCTATACGTGAAGCACACCGGGTGGGGAACACGCATAGATTTCTTAACAATACACCACGCTGGGCGGATGCAACAGTACCGCACCGCGTGAGCTCAACCATGCGATGCGGTACCGACACCTCAGAAGCTACGCCCCCCGGCGCTGCTCCCACCACTGCAGGAGGCGCGCCTTCGCTTCTTCCTCGGGAAGCGAGCCCTCGTCCAGGCGCAGGTTCAGCAGGAATTTGTATGCCTCACCCACCACCGGACCCGGCGCAATCCCCAGAATCTGCATAATCTGGCCGCCGTCCAGATCGGGACGGATCGAATCCAGCTCCTCCTGAGCCGCCAGCTCGGCAATACGCCGCTCCAAATCGTCGTACGCCGCAGCCAGCGAGCGCGACAGGCGACGATTACGGGTCGTCACATCGGAGCGGGAAACCCGGTGCAGACGCTCCAACTGATCCCCCGCATCGCGCACGTAGCGGCGCACCGCCGAATCGGTCCAGCCCGACTCGCGGTAGCCGTAGAAACGCATGTGCAGCTCCACCAGGCGGGCCACAGCCTTAATCGTGTCGTTATCAAAACGCAGGGCGCGCATACGCTTCTTCACCATCTTCGCGCCCACCACCTCGTGGTGCAGGAACGAGACGGAGCCGTCCTTCTCAAACTTGCGGGTCTTCGGTTTGCCGATATCGTGCATCAACGCCGCAAAACGCAGAATAAAATCCGGGGCAGGGCACGGGCCGTCCTCGTCCGTCTCCTTCTCCATCGCCTGCTCCAGCACCTTCAGCGAATGTTCGTACACATCCTTATGGTGATGCGCCGGATCCATCTCCATGCGCAGCGCGGGAAGCTCCGGCAACACATAATCCGCCAGGCCGGTATCCACCAGCAGGTTCAAACCCACCCGCGGGTAATCCGCATCAATCAGCTTCACCAGCTCATCGCGCACACGCTCCGCAGAAATGATCTCGATGCGGCCGGCCATCTCGCGCATCGCCTCGAAAACCTCCGGGGCCACGCGCAGATTAAAACGAGCCGCGAAACGAGCCGCACGCATCATGCGCAACGGATCCTCTGAAAAAGACTCCTGCGGCGAGCGCGGGGTACGCAGAACGCCCTCACGCAAATCCTCCACGCCGCCGAAAAGATCAACCACCTCGCCGCTCGGCAAAGCCGCGGCCATCGCGTTAATCGTGAAATCGCGACGCACCAGGTCGGTGCTCAAATCGGTACCGAACTGCACCGTCGGCTTCCGCGAATCGGACACGTACACCTCGGCACGGTAGGTCGTCACCTCGTACACCACGCCGTTCTTGCGGGCGCTAATCGTGCCGTACTCCTTGCCGATATCCCACGTGTGCTCACCCCACGCGCGCAAAATCTGCTCGCTCTGCTCCGGGGTGGCGTCCGTCGTCAAATCAAAATCGGTGAAATGGCCGCCGTCATCCAGCAGGTTGTCGCGGACAATACCGCCCACCAGGTACAGCTCAAACCCCGCCGCACGGTACAGCTCTCCCAGCTCGGCGGCATCCGGGTACTTCGACTCAACATCAATAATCAGCGACATAATCCTTTAATCGTGCCAGATAAAACGCCTCCACGACCACCCCGCGCCGCACGGGATGCCCACATCACCCCGCCCCGAAGCGCCAAAACCCTCTTCCATCAGTTAAGGTAGAACCATGAGCATTCCCGTACCCCGCGCACCCAAAACGCGCTTCGCCGCGCCCGCGCGCCCGGTACCGGCCCCCGAAGAAGTATCCGCCGGAGGGCTCATCATCGACTTCGACCGGCCCGAAGAACTCCCCGCGGCCATCATCGCCCGAATCAACCGCACCGGTCAGCGCGAATGGTGCCTGCCCAAGGGACACATCGAACGCGGCGAAACCCGAGTTGAAGCAGCCGGACGCGAAATCGCCGAAGAAACCGGAATCACCGGCTACCCCGTAGCCTCCCTCGGCACCATCGCCTACTGGTTCACCTCCAACGGGCTGCGCATCCACAAGACCGTGCACCACTACCTCTTCGCGGCAACCGGCGGCGAACTCAGCATCGACAACGACCCCGATCACGAAGCCATCGACGTCGCGTGGGTCCCCCTCGCCGAGCTGCCCACCCGCCTCTCGTTCGCCAACGAGCAGCACATCGCCCGTAGCGCCAGCGAATACATCACCACCCACCTCTAACGTCCCGGCAAGCCTTCGGGGCGACATCCCGAAGGTAGCCGGACAGAGGCCCGAAGACATCCGACCGACCATCACCGCCAACACAGGAGAGACACGTGGCACGAACCGACGCCCGCTCAAGCGCAATCATGGCCGCAGGTACGCTCGTCTCGCGCATCCTCGGATTCGTCAAGACCATCCTGCTCACCGTCGCTATCGGTTCGCTCTCTACCGTCGGTGACGTCTTCGAAACCGCGAACACCCTCCCCAACCTCATCTACGTGCTCGTTGCCGGCGGCGTGTTCAACGCGGTTCTCGTGCCCCAAATCATCAAGGCAGCCAAGGCTCAGGACGGCGGCGCACGCTACATCTCCAAGCTCGTCACGCTCACCGTCACCGCCATCGGCCTGGTCACGCTCATCACCGTCGCCTGCGCCTGGCCCATCATCAGCGTCATGGGCTCGGGATGGACCCCCGAACAGCGACAGCTCGGCTTCATCTTCTCACTCTGGTGTCTACCCCAGATCTTCTTCTACGGCCTCTACACCGTCATTGGGCAGGTGCTCAACGCGAAGGACGCCTTCGGCGCGTACATGTGGTCGCCCGTGCTGAACAACGTCATCACCATCCTGTCGCTGTTCCTCTTCATCTTCCTCTTCGGAGCGCAGACCCCCAACCCCAACCCAATCCACACCGTAGACAACTGGACCAACGCACAAACCCTCGTGCTCGCCGGTTCCTCGACCCTCGGCGTGGTTATGCAGGCGCTCGTACTCTTCATCCCCCTGCGCCGACTCGGCCTGCGACTCAAGCCCGATTTCGCGTGGCGCGGCATCGGCCTGCGCGCAGCCTCCAAGCTCGCCGCGTGGACCCTCGCCTCCGGTATCATCTCCAACCTGGCCTTCCTCTACATGACCAAGGTTGCTGCAGGCATCGTCGGTCAGCGCGAGCACTACGCCGCCATGGGCATCCAGATTCCGGGTCTGCAGGCCCTCAACTACGCCTCCATGCTGTACATGCTGCCGCACGGCGTTATCGGCATCTCCATCGCCACCGTGCTCTTTAACCGTATGAGCGCCTCAGCCATCGCCGACGATAACGACAGCGTCATCTACGCGCTCTCTCACGGCCTGCGTAACGCAGCCGTTGCCACCGTCTTCTGCATGGTCGGACTCATCGTGCTGGCCGGCCCCATCGCCGTGCTATTCAGCGGTGGCGACCCCATTGCGGCCACCATCATCGCCCGCCTCATCGTCATCACCGCGCTCGGCACCCCCACGCTCACCATCAACTACCTCTACAGCCGCGTGCTCTACGCTCGCGAAGACGCGCGCACGCCCTTCCGTATCCAGGTGTACTCCGCCATCATCATGGTCGTCATGAGCTTCGCAGCCTCCATGCTCGACGCCCAGTACACCGTGTACATGCTCGCTTGGATTTACCCCATCCACAACATTCTGCTCATGTTCATCAGCCACTACATGGTGCGCCGCCGTCTCGGCTACTACGGCCAGCGCGGCATCGTCAGCGTCTATGCGCGCACGATTCTCGCATCGCTCTTTGCCGGCGCCATTGCCGCCATCGCCCTGTGGCTGCTCGGCGGATACCAGCTTGACGGCTTCGCGTGGTCCTCCAAGATCACCGCGATTATCACGCTGGTAATCTGCGGCTCAGTCATGGGCCTTGCCTACCTGGCGGGCGTGCAGATCTTCCGCGTCAAGGAAGCTAACGCACTTTTGGCACCCATCACATCCAAGCTCGAACGCCTGGCCCGCCGCTAGGCCCGCAGGCGCCCAGCACGCCACGAACTATCACTCAGCCACGGCCTATTGCAAAGCCGGGTAGAATCTATTAGCAGAGCCCGCCACACGGCAGGCACTTTGAAACCACCTCGGGAGAACACGTTGTCGCAACAGATTCCGGTCGGATCGGTCCTCGGCGGCCGCTACGAAATTACCGCCCACATCATCATTACGGCAGAGTCCGATATGGTGCTCGAAGGCATCGACCAGATCCTTAACCGCAAGGTCTCAATCGTCGTCGCCTCGCCCAACCGCAGCGCCCTGCTGGAGGCCAACTCCCGCGCGCTTGCCACCAACTCCCGAGGCAACATTCAGATTCTCGATCTGGGCATCACCCCCGAGGGAAGCCGCTACCTGGTCACCTCGCACACCCGCCCGGATACCCTTCTCGATACCCTTCTCGTCGAGAACCATGCGCTCTCCAACGCGGAGGATGCACTGGGCACCGAAATCTTCGGCGACTCCGATGCGGAGCGCTCCCCCAATTCCTACGAGAAGGTCTCCTCCGGCACCGCCAGCCAGGAAACCATCAGCGCCTCCAAGAGCTGGAACTCCGGCGAGAGCAGCGCCGTGACCGCCTACTCCGAGCCCGCCAGCATCTACGAAGAGGAGGAGGACGAAGACGAAGGCGGTAGCCGCGGTACCTGGGCCGTCGCTCTGGCCGCCGTCCTGCTACTGGTCATCGTCGCGGGTGGTGTGCTGACCTCTCTGGGCGCTATCGGCTCCAACCAGGCAGCTGCACCGCACACCCCGAAGGCTTCGGCCAGCGAGACGGCCAGCGCCGAGGCCTCCCCCTCAGCCACCCCGACCGCCAAGGCCTCGAACGCACCCGCGAAGATCGCATCCGTGGCGCGTTTCGCTCCCTCGGAACCCACGTTCATGAGCGACATGGACTCCCTGATTCCGAACCTGACCGACGGTAACGCCAACACCGCATGGATCAGCTACGGCTTCGGCACCGCCAACTACGCCGGCACCATCAAGGAATTCGGCCTGGCACTGAAGCTGCAGACCCCCACCGTCGTCTCCAAGCTGACCATCCAGCAGAACACCGGCACCGGCGGTTCCTTCACCGTCTACACCAACAGCTCCGCATCCCTGAGCGGTGCGGTTGAGGTTGGTAAGGGCACCTTCGAGGGCAAGGATGCGGTCGTGAACCTGGATACCTCAAAGCAGAGCGCAGAAAAGGGTGCCTACGTGATTATCGTGGTCAACGAGCTGCCCCGCCTCTCCCTGCCGATTGGAGTTTGGAATTACGGCCTGCGCATCAACGAGATCAAGGTGGACTAATCAACCCATAACGCAACGCCGACAGAGCGCTTGCACCCCAGACACAAGGGCGGGGCTTCTGAACTAACGGTTCGGAAGCCCCGCCCTTTTGATGTAGTTAAGAGAAAGCCATCTCCTATTTGAAAGGCACGGTTGATTTCGTCTCTAGCGCGGGCCTCGTAATTACGGCAGCATCCTCAAAAGCCCCTCTACGGTAAAGAAAAGCATGGAGAGCTGGACCAGGACGTAGCGGCTAGCTTTGATGAAATCTCCAAGATCTCGCAGAGTAGCCCCAAGATTGCTCAAGTGATTCTTACGGTGTCGGGGCTGAGCCGTATGAGGGTTGTTGTTCATTTTTGCCTCTCCCCCTGTGCAAAGCGCAGAGAATTGGTAGATGTTGTACTTTGACTACACGACACACCCACCAATATCGCCCTCGTATAATCGCCCGACTATCCTACCGGGACCATCTCCCTAAATCTAGCCACGGATATAAAGCATCCATGTTTTTTCGGCAATGTAGCGATGGCCGTTATAGGTCTCTTTTGGCATGAAATCCTGGCCATTTTGATGTCCTTTTATGACTCTTTATGGCAGGGTGGCTACTCAAAGATTCACAGTGCGCGGAGTATCTGGATAAGGGTCCCCAAAAAATGGAATAATCGAGGATAAAGCCCTGTTATAGGAGCAGAACGAAAGACCTACAACGGAAAGACATATCTGATGACTGAGAATCTGGGAGGCCTCTTCGGAGGCTCCGCCCTAGGCAATCTGAACCTCGCATCCGCACCCGCCACCAAAGCCGCACCGGCTGCCGAGGTTGAGGCCGACACAACCGTCCACAACGTCATTATTGTGGGCTCCGGCCCCGCCGGCTACACCGCGGCAATTTACGCTGCGCGCGCCGAACTGAAGCCCGTACTCTTCGCCAGTTCCCTGGCACCCGGCGGCTCCCTCATGAACACCACCGAGGTGGAGAACTTCCCCGGATTCATTCAGGGCATCCAGGGCCCCGAGCTGATGGAGAACATCGGTCAGCAGGCTGAGCGTTTCGGCACTGACATCCGCTACCAGGACGTGGAGAAGGTTGAACTCACCGGCGACGTGAAGAAGGTCTACACCGCTGACGGCGCCGTTCACCTGGCGAAGACCGTCATCATGACCACCGGTTCTCAGGTCCGTAAGCTCAACATTGAGGGCGAAGACCGACTCTCCGGTTACGGCGTCTCCTGGTGCGCAACCTGCGATGGCTTCTTCTTCAAGGACAAGGAAATCGCAGTGGTCGGCGGCGGCGACTCCGCACTGGAGGAGGCACTGTTCCTGACGACCTTCGCATCTAAGGTGTACCTGGTGCACCGCCGTGATTCTTTCCGCGCTTCGGAAATCATGCAGACCCGCGTGTTCAACAACCCGAAGATTGAGGTTGTCTGGAATTCGGCTGTCACCGCCGTTCACGGCGAGAGCAACCTCGAGTCGATTACCCTGACCAACACCAAGGACGGTTCTGAGCGTCAGCTGGCTGTTCAGGGCCTGTTCATCGCTATTGGCTCCGATCCTCGCGTGGAATTGGTACGTGACCAGCTGGAGATTACCGAGAACCACACCATCGCGGTTCAGGGTCGTTCCTCGAAGACTTCCGTTCCCGGCGTTTTCGCTGCCGGTGACGTGATTGACCCGACCTACCGCCAGGCAATTATTGCTGCCGGTTCCGGTGCTGTTGCCGCTCTGGACGCGCAGCACTACCTCGAAAACCTCTAAACTATTCGTATTACTCGCTGGGGAATCCGCCCCGTGTCAGAAAGGAGCACTCCGTGAGCAGTGCACAGCAGGCAACTGATGCCACTTTTGACGAACTGGTTCTAAAGAACGACAAGCCCGTTATCGTGGACTTCTGGGCTGAATGGTGCGGCCCCTGTCGCATGGTTGGCCCCGTGATTGACGAGATTGCCGGCGAGTACGCCGGTCAGGTCGACGTGGTCAAGGTGGATGTTGAGGCAAGTGGCGATACCGCTATGAAGTACGGCATTACCTCTATTCCCGCCATCTACCTTTTCAAGGGTGGCGAGGTCGTCAAGAAGACCGTAGGTGCTAAGACGAAGCCCGCTCTGCTGGCTGAGTTCTCCGAGCACCTGGGCTAACCTCAAGAGACTACAGAAATCCCCCGGTGATGTTTCACGTGAAACATCACCGGGGGATTTTCATATATTCAACTGAAATCAGCTGTTATAAGCGATTTTCAAAGGATGTTACCCGGAGAAATCAGAATCCAGAACACGGATGATGCGGTTCAAATCTTCCACATTGGCGAACTCAATCGTCATCTTACCCTTGCGGGCACCCAGAGAAATCTTCACGGAGGTATCGAGCTTATCAGCGAAGGCCTCCGCAATGTAATCCAGGCGCTCGCGATGCTTCTGCGGCCGGGGAGCCTTACGCACTTTGGGTGCCTCCGCACCGGAGGTGGCAGCCACGAGCTCCTCGGTGGCGCGCACCGACAGCCCTTCATTCACGACCTTCTGAGCGACGGTCTCAATCTGTCCCTGGTCACTCAGCGCCAGGAGGGCGCGGGCATGGCCAGCAGAGAGAATCCCGGCGGCAACGCGACGCTGCACCAGGGCGGGCAACTTCAGCAGGCGAATCGTGTTCGAAATCTGGGGGCGGGAACGGCCTATGCGCTTGGCGAGCTGCTCCTGAGTAGTGTCGAACTCCTCCATGAGCTGCTGGTATGCCGCTGCCTCTTCAATGGGGTTCAGCTGACTGCGGTGCAGGTTTTCCAGCAGGGCGTCACGTAGCAGGTCTTCATCATCGGTCTCACGAATAATCGCGGGAATCGTCGAGAGGCCGGCAGCCTGGGTTGCGCGCCAACGGCGTTCACCCATGACCAGCTCGTACTTCTCTGCCCCGCGCTCGCGGGAGGGACGCACCACGATGGGCTGCAAGACACCAATCTCACGCACCGAATGGATGAGCTCCTCCATGTCCTGCTCATCGAAATCGGTTCGCGGCTGTTTGCGGTTAGGGTGAATATCGCGCACGTTGAGCTCTGCAAACTGCGCACCGGGCACCGGCACCAGATCGGACTGCTCCTGCTCGCTTGCACCGGGAACGGGGACATCCTCGCCGAAGAAGAAATCCACCGGGCGGCGGGTCAGGGTCGTATTGCGCAGGGCCGCACCCATATCGACGCGAGACTTCTTCTTCGATGTTTCACGTGAAACATCATGCGTCGAATCGGCATGGTTAGACTCAGGCTGAAGAGGTTCGGAGGGAGGTTCGGGAGCCTCGTGTTTGGGTGCTCGGTGGGGCTTCTCAGGCTTCGCCTCGTGGGCCATCTCAAACAGGCCATCGCTCATAGGCTCGTCTGCGAGAGCGGGAGCGGGCGCCTTCGAGTGCTGACTAACCTCGGGCACTACCTCTCGTTCGGCCGCCTTCTTCTCGGCGCTTCCAGAATTCTTCGTACTCTGGGGAATCAGGGCCCCCAGACCACGACCCAAACCACGTCGCTTCTCAGCCATCGTCACTCCTTTGGACTCCCGGATGAGTCCGTTCATATTGCTTCTTTATCTAGTGTAGACGAATCGTGCGACATTCAGGGAGTGGTTTAAGGGGCATCCAAAAATTTCAAAATATATCAAATATAAAACTTATATAGGGTGTTTTTTAAAAATTTCAGCTTATTGCCAGCAAAAGCATCCCCTCCACACGCCTCAAAAGAGATGCGGAGGGGATGTCTAAAATATAGGCGGCAATAATAAACCGCGTATTCAAAAATTAAATCAAGCCGAACGCCCCGAAAGCTCCTTAGCGGCTTCTCGGTAAGCGCGGGCGCCGGTCGAGGAAGAATCGTACGTGATGACGGTCTGCTGGTAGCTAGGTGCCTCGGAGATACGCACGGAGCGAGGGATCTTCACACCCAGGGTTTCCTGCGGGAAGTGCTCACGCACCTCCTCCGCCACCTGGAAGGCCAGGTTGGTGCGAGCATCATACATGGTGAGCAGAATCGTGCTAATGCGAAGCTTCGAATTCAGATGCTTCTGGATCATCTGAATATTCTTGAGCAGCTGACTCAGACCCTCGAGGGCGTAGTACTCGCACTGAATCGGAATTAGAATCTCCTCGGCGGCCACGAAGGCGTTCACGGTAAGGAGACCGAGGCTCGGCGGGCAGTCGATAAATACGTAGTCGAGGCGAGGCATCCCCTGCTTCTCGCGCCACTCCGTATAGTCCACCAGGGCGTTCTTGAGGCGGGTCTCTCGCGCCACGAGAGAGACCAGCTCAATTTCAGCACCCGCAAGGTCGATGTTGGCCGGTGCACAGAACAGACCGGGCATATCGGGACATTCCTGCACAATCTCGGCGAGAGGCTTATCTTCGATGAGCACGTTATAGACGCTGGGCGCATCCACGCCATGCTCAATGCCCAGAGCGGTCGACGCATTACCCTGCGGGTCGTTATCGATGACAAGAACGTTTAGGCCGGCTTCCGCGAGCGCGGCGGCAAGGTTGACGGCGGTGCTGGTTTTCCCCACGCCACCCTTCTGATTCGACACGGTAAAGACACGCGTATGCACAGGCTTGGGGAGTAGATCTGCGGCCGCTTTCTGGGCGTGGTGAGTCATCGGGTGCCTTCCATATTTCGGGTGGTGTGTCTACGGTGATGCTTCGTCTGATGCCTCGCGTGTGGCAATACTCTGCGGTATTCGTGCGCGAGGAGGATTTAGTTCCCCGCTCCCCTACCGTTGCCTATTCCCAGCATGTTTCACGTGAAACATACTCCGTGAGGTGATGAAGCCTGCAATGTTTCACGTGAAACATCGGTGCTGCCCGAATGGTTTTTGAAGGGCTCAGTACCCCTTACTGAATCATCAGGCTTTGATGTAGAAGAGTCTAAGGTTTCAATCCTTCCTTAAGGGTACCCGGCATCAGGTCAATACTCCACGCGAGAGGTCATTCTATGTACTCTACAGATGCAATTGCCGCACACACACAGCAAACCTGCACACAAAAAATGGGCGGTACCGCGTAAGCCAGCATATTCACTAGCTCATTGCAGTACCGTCCATTCAGGATGAAACTTTTAGAGACGGACTCGAACCACCGTGGTCGGCTCCTCCAGTAGGTCGGCACCCGCCGTCAGAATCTCGGTCTCGCGAGCACCATAGCGATTCAGCTTCTTCTTCGCCTTGGTGATTTCTTCAGCGGCGCTACGACCCTTCAAAGCCAGCAGTTCGCCGGTGCCGCGCAGAATCGGCAGGGTGATATCCAACAGTCCCACCAGGGCGGACACGGCGCGGGCGGTGACGACATCCGCATCCACGGCACCTACGGCCTGCTCGGCACGCGAGCGCATCACGGTCACGTTCTCCAGCCCCAGATCATCGACAACCTCGTTGAGCCAAATGACGCGACGCTCCAGCGGCTCAATCAGGGTCAGCTTCAGATCCGGGCGAGCAATCGCCAGGCACAGGCCGGGCAGACCGGCACCCGAGCCAACATCGGCCACAGAGACATTCGGGGCGATATACTCCTGCACCACGGCGCAGTTGAGCACGTGGCGAGCCCACAGACGCGGAACCTCGCGGGGACCAATCAGCCCGCGCTCAATGCCGGTCGTCGCAAGGTGCTGCACGTAGCGCTCTGCCAGAGGCAGGCGCTCACCGAACACAGCCTCGGCGGCGGCGCGCTCATTCTCGTTCAGAGTTACCTTCGTTTCCTCCACCTTAGACTCCTACCTCGGGGAGAGAAATCACGACGTGACGGCGCGGCCCCTCACCCTCCGACTCGCTGTACAGGCCGGCGGCGGCTACCACATCGTGCACCACCTTGCGCTCGTAGGGGCTCAGCGGCTTCATGTGCTCGTCGCGGCCGGTAGCGCGTACCTTCTCGATAGCCTCGGCGGCAATCTTCTCCAGGTACTCGCGACGCTCGGCACGGTAACCTGCGATATCCAGGATCAGGCGCGAACGGGTACCGTTGCCGGCCAGAACGGACAGGCGTACCAGCTCCTGCAGAGCATCCAACACCTCGCCGTGGCGACCCACCAGGTGGCGCAGCTCTTCGTTGTCATCGTCGTCGTTGACGACCGAAAGATAGATGCGGTTATTGCGCACCTCGATGTCAATGTCGCCGTCCAGGTCGGCGATGTCTAGGAGCTCTTCGAGGTAATCGGCGGCAATATCGCCTTCTTCCTCGATATCGTCAATCTCCTCGTAGCCTTCGGCGGCCTCATCCACGAACTGCTCGTCGCCGAGCTGCTCCTCATATTCCATAGCTTCAGTCACGATTATCCTCGGGTATATGCGGGGTTTGGGGGTACAGAGTATCTCATACACGGCGCCGGGCCCGCGCCTTACGCGGCGTGAGCCCGGCCCGAATGGGTGGAAAGCCTACTTATTTCCGTTTTGCTTACTGCGCTGCTGCTTCTGGCGCTTCTTACTCACCGGCTGCTGGCGCTGACCGGCTGCGGCACGCTCACGCGCCTCCTGCAGGTCCTTCTCGTGCTGCTCGCGGGTCTTACCCACCGGGGGCAGGCCCTTCGCCGCACGGCGGGCGTTCAGCTCACGCTCGGCCTGGGAACCGGGGGTCGGGTTGTTGCGAATAACCCACCACTGCTGACCCAACGACCAGAGGTTCGAGACGGTCCAGTAGTACATCACACCAAGGGGGAAGTTAATACCGGAAACAGCGAAGATGATCGGGAAGATGTACATAATCATCTGCTGCTGACGGAACATCGGGGAGTTCAGAGCAGCCTCCGACATGTTCTTCACGCTCAGCTGCTTCTGGATGTAGAACTGGGTGGCGCTCATCATCACAATCATGATGGCAGCCTGAATCACCGTCGCGGTGGCGTCGCCAGCCCCCGGGTGCATCATGGTCGCGAAGAGCTGAGCACCGAAAATCTGGGAGTCGTTGAACTGATGCACTAGCTCAGCCGGCAGCATGAGCACGCCCTGGTTATTCTGCGCTGCGGTGGGCACGCCCATCAGCACCTGGTACAGACCGAAGAAAATCGGCATCTGAGCCAGAATCGGCAGGCAGGAGGCGAAGGGGTTCGTACCGTGCTTGCGGTACATTTCCATCTGTTCCTGGGCCATGGCCTGGCGGGAGAGCTGGTCCTTCTTACCCTTGTACTTCTCCTGCAGCTTCGCCATATCGCCCTGCATTGCGGTCATACCACGCATGGCCTTGATCTGCTTGACGAACAGCGGGATGGTCAGGGTACGCATCACCAGGGTCAGGAAGATGATGCACAGAACCCAAGTCAGACCGGAAGCCGGGTCCATGCCCAGCGAGGTGAAAAGAGTGTGGAACAGCCACAGGACCACGGAGACGATCCATTTAAACGGCCAAAGAATCAAATCAAAAATATTCACGCGGGAATACTCCTTAAGGACTCGGCTAAGTCATTGTGTGGGAGGCGCCGCCTACTCAGGGCGGGCGTCACCACCGGTGTGAGGGGTGTAAAGATGGGGGTGGTTGAGCAGAATAATTTTCGGTTCTGCTCCGGGAGCGAAAGTACGCTTCCCCTCCGGGACTGGGTCGATACCTCCGGTCGCCCAGGGAACACACCGCAGAATACGGCGCACCGTCAGGGAAAGCCCGCCCATCGCACCGTGGGTGGTCAGCGCCTCCAGGGCGTACGCCGAGCAGGTCGGGTAGTAGCGGCACACGTCCCCGTAGAGGGGGGATACGACCTTGCGGTAGGCCTTCATGCACGCGATTAGCAGGTTCTGCGGTAGAACGTAGAGAGCCTGCAGGAAAGTTTCAGGCCTTACGAATTCGTTAGGTGCTAGTGCCAGCAGCTCGTCGGGGCCCAGAGTCTCTGCAGATGCGCTATAGGTGCCGCTGTGATGCGCGTGGAAGCGTTCTTCACAGCGGTCACGCTGGGAACGACTCACGGCTTCTCCTTGCTCTGAGGCAGGTCGAGCTTAGCGAACGCGGTCTCGAGTGCCGATTCGTAGTCGCGGCGTAGCTGATCCCAGCTGGCGCTCGCGGAGGCAGGAAGCGCTCGCACAGCGATGGCGTACCCTTCCGGATGCGCGGCGCAGGTGAGCGCGGCAAGTTCACGCAACCGGCGCTTGACCAGGTTGCGTGTGACTGCGTTGCCCACCGCCTTCGACACAATGAAACCTACCCGGGTTGTTTTTCCGGGATTTTTCGCCGTAGATACAACGATGTTCCGGCGTCCACTGCGGATGCCGGAACGGAAGGCGTGGGAGAATTCAGCGCCGGTGCGCATTCGGTGCCGTTGAGGCAGCACGTCTCCCCCTTTACATGGTGGGGAGGCTCGGCAGGGCCGGCCTCCGCATTTTCTACGCTTAATGATAGTTCGCCCGCCGATGCGTGTGCATCGGCGGGG
>NZ_KV830862.1:19686-32420 GCF_001836905.1 Rothia sp. HMSC062F03
CCCCGCCGATGCGTGTGCATCGGCGGGCGAACTATATGCCGTGATTAGGCCGAGAGCTTTGCGCGGCCCTTACCGCGGCGGCTCGATAGAATCGCGCGGCCTGCACGGGTACGCATACGCAGACGGAAGCCGTGCTTCTTAGCGCGACGGCGGTTGTTCGGCTGGAAAGTACGCTTGCTCATACTTTGTCTCCTTGATTTTTGCGGTTCGTGCCCTCACGGGTATCGGAACCGTACGCTTCTTGGTGCACGGAGGTACCGCGACTATTCGCAGTAGGCGGTGCACACACAACAGCACAACTTTAGAAGAGTGGAGGGCGTAAATCAAGTTCTTGACGCTTTTTTCCGCGTGATTCCGGGCTCCTTATGGGGACTGGGTGCGGAATCGAGGAGAGCTGTTGGTGACGATCGAGGGTTTATGAGAGGCCGAGGGGAACCCTGAAGGGAACACGCTACACTCCACTCGCATGAGTCACCACCCCCATCCCCACCCCTGGGGATAACGCGGGATCGCGACTATCCACCGCGGTGCATATCCTCCTCGGATAGCACATTGCGCAACGCTTATCCACAGGCGCACGCAAACGCACTACCCCCTGTAATTACAGGGAAGTCGGCGAATTCTCCACCGTTTTCCACCCTCCATCCACTCCTGTAATTACAACTTTTCCACCGTGTGGAAAACTCTTGTGGAAAACGCTAAATGCCTGTGCATTAAGCGGGTAGAATCTTAATGACCTGCGGAAGGTTCCGGCATCGTTGGCACTCTGTTGAGCCGCCAACGTCTTCTGCGGCAGATTGAGCGGAGGTAAAGACCCCTATGACCGAGTCACTTCAGGCGCGATGGGCGCACCTGCTGTCTATCCTGAGCAGCGACCCGAACGTCACGGCGCGCCAGCGTGGATTCGTGAACCTTGCGCGCCCCCAGGGTCTGATGGGATCTTCGCGCCTCATCATCGAGGTGCCCAATAAGCTCACCCGCGCCGTGTTTGAGGAGCAAATTACAGCACCTTTCCGCGCCGCACTGCACGAGGCGTTCGGCCCCTCCACCACCGCGCTTTTCGATGTGAACGAGGCGATGGTTCCCATTGAAAGCCCAAGTCAGGACGTTAATGAGCCGGAACAGGCCGCGCCCGTCGAACCCGCAATTGCCGCAGCTCACCAGGTTCCCGATGAGCCTTCTGGCTATTCCACCGCAACTCCCTACGCCGAGCCCGCCCGTCGTGAGGCCCCCGTTGGCTCCCGAGCTTTCGAGTACTACACCGAGCCTCATCCGGCGCCGGATTCCGAGGCGCACGTCCCTGCGGATGAGCAGGTGACTCGTCCCTCGCTACAGGCCCTCGAGGCAGAACGAACCGCTTTCCACACTGCGCACAGTGAGGCTCCGGCCCCGGCCGCGCCGGTTGCGACCCAGCACGAAGACCCGGAAAACGCTCCGACGTGGGATAGCTCTGCTCGATTGAACCCGAATTACACCTTCGATACCTTCGTGATCGGCCAGTCCAACCGCTTTGCTCATGCAAGCGCCTTCGCCGTGGCAGAGCAGCCCGGCATCGTGTACAACCCGCTGTTCATCTACGGCGGTTCGGGCCTGGGCAAGACCCACCTGCTGCACGCGATTGGCCACTACACCAAGTACCTTTACCCGAATCTGCGAGTGCGCTACGTGAATTCTGAAGAGTTCACGAACGATTTCATCAACTCGATTCGCGACGACGAGGGTTCCTCGTTTAAGCAGATTTACCGCAATGTTGACGTTCTTCTGATTGACGATATCCAGTTTTTGGCGGGTAAAGAGGCGACGATGGAGGAGTTCTTCCATACGTTTAACGCCCTGTACAACCACCAGAAGCAGATCGTGATTACTTCGGATTTGCCTCCGAAGCAGCTGACCGGCTTTGCCGAGCGGATGCGTTCGCGCTTCGGGTCGGGTCTGAACGTGGATGTGCAGCCTCCGGAGTTGGAGACCCGCATCGCGATTCTGCGAAAGAAGGCTCAGAGCGAGATTTTGCCGGTGCGCGATGACGTTATGGAATACATTGCTTCCCATGTCACGGCCAATATTCGCGAGTTGGAGGGCGCTCTGATTCGCGCGAGCGCCGCCGCCTCGATGAAGAAGCCTCCGGAGCCCATCACCCTGGCCGAGGCTGAGACCTATTTGAAGGATTTGCTGTCGGATACGGGCGGCGCCGAGATTACCTCGGCGCTGGTGCTCTCGACGGTGGCAAAGTATTTCGATGTGTCCATCGAGGATATGCAGTCGAAGTCTCGCACCCGCACGCTCACGAACGCCCGCCAGGTGGCGATGTATCTGCTCCGTGAGCTGACCGAGATGTCCCTGCCGCGTATCGGTAATGATTTGGGCGGCCGCGACCACACGACCGTGATGCACGCGGTGCGTAAGGTGAGCGCGCAGATGGCTGAGCGGCAGACGATTTTCAATCAGGTGACCGAGCTGACGAACCTCATTCGCCAGGAACAGCGCGCCGCCGGATAGGCCCACGGAACCACCTACACCCCCTATAAGCCGCTGACAAGGCGTTTTATAGGGGGTATTGGGGTGATTTGAGAGGGGCAGGGTTATTTTTCGGCCACGATTTTTGGCTACCTGGGGCCCTGAAATGTGGGGTGTGGATAAGCTGTGCTTTAACTCCGGCGCTCGTGTGGACGTTAAGTGCATGAATATTCAAAAGGTGTGGAAGAGAGTAAATGCATAAATATTCATACACAATGCATCCTCAGCTCGGGGAGGATTCCTCCACTTAATGTCCACAGGTCACTTCCGCGTCATTGCTGGGTTCTGTGGGGTTTTCCACCGTTTCCACAAGCGTTAATAATACTACTGTACTTAAAGAAAAAATCCTCCCCATAACATGAAACATTTCCTCGCTCGGGGCTGCCGGGAAGTTCGATATGCATTTTGAGCCGCTCAGGGCGTTCGCCCGTCGTGATTTCAGGAAACACTAGGCGATAGTAAGCGCTTTCTTTGGTTCATTCTCCCTGTTGGTTTTGGCGAGAAACCCACATTTTTGAATATCTAATTTCGAATCTGTTTTCGATATTTTTCAAGGAACCCTTCGCGGTTCTTTGTAATTACAAAAATGCGAGGCTGGTAACCGTGGTGACCGACCGTGTTCACCGCGAATCCCTGTAATTACAATTCGTCTGGATTCCGGTAGGATGGATAGACGCGCGCGCACGGGCAACGCGCACTAGAGCAGGCGAAACCTTCCGGCTCTCTCGCAATTCAGCTTTACGTGCGCCACAAACCGAATCTCTACCACCGTGAAAGGCGCCTTCTCGATGAAATTCACCGTTGAACGCGATGTCCTCGCCGAAGCAGTCGGCTGGACGGCACGCTCCCTGCCCTTGCGTCCTACCTCCCCCGTGCTCAACGGTCTGCTGATTACCGCTTCCGCCGGCGAAGTCAGCATCGCAAGCTTTGATCACGAAACCAGCGCCCGCCAGGTTATCGCCGCCGATGTTCAGGCCGAGGGCGTGTGTCTTGTTCCCGGTAAGATCCTGGCCGAAATCTGCCGTTCTCTTCCGAACGCTGAGGTCGAGTTCACCGCTGATGAGTCCGTGATTCGTCTGCACTGCCGTTCCGCTAACTTCCAGCTGGCCGGCATGCCCGTGGCCGATTACCCCGAGCTGCCCGAGCTGCCCGAAGTTTCCGGTACCGTCGACGGCGCCGAATTTGCTGAAGCCGTCAAGCAGGTTCAGATTGCGGTGTCCAAGGACGAGACCCTGCCCCTGCTGACCGGTATTCGCGTCGAGATTAACGGCGATACCATGACCCTGCTCGCCACCGACCGCTACCGTCTAGCCATGCGCGAAATCAAGTGGAACCCCGTCAACCCCGATGTTCAGGCGGCTGTTTTGCTAAAGGCCAAGACCGTTTCCGAGGTCGGTAGCACTCTCTCCGGCTCCGGCGAGCTCTCCATTGCGCTGCCCGCCGCCGGTGAACTGATTGGTTTTGCCGCCGGTACCCGCCGCACCACGAGCGTTCTGATGGACGGCGATTACCCCAACATCCGTGCTCTCTTCCCCGAGCAGACCCCCATCCACGCGGTGGTTCGCACCTCCGACCTGACCGAGGCAGCTCGCCGTATCTCACTCGTGGCTGAGCGCAACACTCCGCTGCGCCTGAAGTTTACCCAGGGTTCGGTTGCCATCGATGCGGGCCGCGGCGACGAGGCTCAGGCCTCCGAAACCCTGCAGGCTCACCTCTCCGGCGACGACATCACCGTGGCGTACAACCCCTCCTACCTGCTGGACGGTCTGAAGGTGTTCGGCACCGAGTTCGTGCGTTTCTCCTTCACCGATGCGCCCAAGCCCGCCGTGATTTCGGGCCAGGACGAGCCGCTGGCTGAGGATGACCGCAACTACCGCTACCTGCTGATGCCGGTGCGTCTGCCCTCGAACTAGTAGCTTGCCGCCCCGCGCGCCTCCCGAGGCTCTGCCCAGGGAAGGCTCGCGGGGCTGTGCTTTCCCCGTCCGCGCCTATCCTCTCCTCGACCGAACCGTCCAACCGAACCGCATGAAAGGAGCCGTCCGGTGTACATCGACCACATCTCGCTGTTGGATTACCGCACCTACGCGCTGCTCAACCTGCCTCTATCGGCCGGGGTGACGGTTTTTCTGGGCTCGAATGGCGTGGGAAAAACGAATATCGTAGAGGCCATTGAGTATGCGGCGGCCCTCTCTTCGCACCGGGTGAGCCACGATGGTCCGCTGGTGCGCGTGGGCGCCGCCCGAGCCTACATCCGCACCCGCACTGTGCGCGGTTCGCAGCAGACCGTGACCGAGTTTGAGGTGGCTCCCGGTCAGGCGAATCGCGTGCGCATTAACCGGGCTGCCCCGGTGCGCGCTAAGGAAGCTCTGGGTATTGCTCGCACGGTGCTGTTTTCCCCCGAGGACCTGCAATTGGTGAAGGGCGATCCCGCCGGTCGTCGTCGATTTGTGGATGAGCTGGCCGTCTCCCTGCGCCCCGTGGTGGCGGGGTACCGCAGTGAGTACGAGCGGATTTTGCGGCAGCGTAATTCGCTGCTCAAATCGATGCAGCGCCGCGCTCGCGACGAGAACGCGTTGAGTACCCTCGCGGTGTGGGATGGCCAGCTTGCCCTGATGGGGGCGCAACTGCTCTCTGCACGCTTCCGTCTGTTGCAGCGCCTACTCCCCCAGCTGCGTCGCGCCTATGCGGGGCTGACGGACGGTTCTAAGGACGTGGGGTTCACCTACGAATCCTCCGTCTTTGCGAGCATGGGCGAGCGCTCTCTCGAACATGCGGCCCTCATGAGTATCAAGGACCTGAAGGAGGCGCTTCTGCGCGGTTTTGCCGAGCGTCGCGCCGAGGAAATTGAGCGCGGCGTGACGCTGGTGGGGCCGCACCGTGAGGATGTGACCCTGCTGCTGGGCGGCCTTCCGGTTAAGCATTTTGCCTCGCACGGTGAGAGCTGGTCGTTTGCCCTGGCCCTGAAGTTGGCTTCGTGGTTTGTTCATGTGGAGGACGATTCTTCGCCGGGTGCCTCCCCCATCCTGATTCTTGACGATGTCTTCGCCGAGCTCGACTCGGCGCGCCGCCACCGCCTGGGCGCTATGGTTGCCGCGGCGGAGCAGGTGCTCATTACGTGCGCCGTACTCACGGATATTCCGGAGGAGCTGGGTGAATACCGCTTGGTGTCTGTAACTCCCGGCCACGCGGAGTACGTACCGTCGCCCGGCACTCGCGGTGGGAACGCAGCAGGAAGCACCGGTGAGACCCTCGCCAAGGAGAGCGGCGAAACGTTAGCTGAGAATCCTATTGCCGGTGGGGACTATGAGTAACCGTCCCGGAGAGGATTCCGTCCCCCTCACTGCACCCTTCGGCGATTCCTTGCCGATGCCTTCCCCGGCCCCTGACGCCCGTGAGCTCAACAGCACTGTTTCACGTGAAACATCCGGCGGCGAGGTCGATGGCTTCGGTGAATTTTACCGAGATGAGGTGGACGCCCCAGCGGCCCTGCTGACTCGTATGCGCGTGGCCGCCCAGGAACGCGGCGAGGCGCCCCTCAACGCTTTCTCGGCGCGAAAGATTATGCGCGAGTTCGGCGCCGCGATGTCCGGAACCGCCCCCAAGAAACGTCGCGAACGCGCACAGGGGTGGGATCCCCGCGTCATGGGCGGGTACAGCGGCCCCGGTGAAAGCTCCCGCGATCCCAAGCCGCTCGGGGGTATCGTGAGCGCGCTGATTCGGTCCCGAGGCTGGAAAGAGCCCGTGGCCGTCTCGAGCGTGCTGGCCCGCTGGGCTGAACTCGTTGGTCCCGAAATTGCCGCGCACACCAAACCTCTCAGCTTCGAGAACTCTATCGTTCAGGTGCAGTGCGACTCCACCGCCTGGGCCACTCAGCTGCGCCTGATGCACGGGCAGCTTATCGAGCTCTTCCGCCGAGAGCTTGGCGAGGGCGTGGTGGCGCAGGTGCGAATCCTGGGTCCGAACAATGGCCGCTGGAGCCAGCGCGGGTATCGTCGCGCCTCCGGGATGCGCGGGGTGCGCGATACCTACGGGTAGGAGAGTCGGTGGTGCGTGCGGAACGAATTCTTGCCTCGAAACCGGACCGCTTGAAGAAGCAAAACCTCGGAAGCGCCCGCATCCCGGCCGCATAACCGAGGTGTATCCCCCCTCACCGGGGAGGGGGTTGGGCGTCTCTCAGGGGCCATTACGGGCGTTTGAGGGGGTGGAATATGGGTGAATTGCCCATAAAATGGCGCGCTGGATGGCTTTAATACCCCCTTGCTCGGTAAAATAAAGGGGACAATGCGTAAAGTGCGCCCACCCGGGCGCCGCCGGCACCGCGAGTCCCCGAAGGCGCTTCACGCGCCGCGCCGAGGCGTTCTAGGCTACCCTCGGCAGTGTTCGCGGCTCCCTGCCGGTGCCCGGCTTACCCAAGGAGTTTCCCCTCGTGGCACCTGAACAGCCCCATGAATACGGTGCGTCCGACATCACCGTGCTGGAAGGCTTGGAGGCGGTTCGTAAACGCCCCGGCATGTACATCGGCTCGACCACCGAGCGCGGTCTGCACCACCTGGTCTACGAGGTCGTTGATAACTCCGTGGACGAAGCGCTCGCCGGTTACGCCTCCGAAATCGACGTGACCATCCAGGCCGATGGCGCGGTGCGCGTCAAGGATGACGGTCGCGGTATTCCCGTGGATGAGCACCCCACCGAGCACAAGTCCACCGTCGAGGTCGTCATGACCGTGCTGCACGCCGGCGGTAAGTTTGGCGGCGGCGGCTACTCGGTTTCCGGTGGTCTGCACGGCGTGGGTATCTCCGTGGTGAACGCCCTATCGACCCGCGTGATTACCGAGGTGCACCGCCAGGGCTACGCGTGGCACATCTCCTTCTCCAACGGTGGCGTGCCCGACGGTCCCCTGCGTCGCGGCGAGCCCTCCGATAAGACCGGCACAATTCAGACCTTCTATCCGGATCCCGAGATTTTCGAGACTGTCGAGTTCGATTTTGAGACCCTGCGCGCTCGCTTCCAGCAGATGGCCTTCCTGAATAAGGGCCTGACCATCACCCTGACCGATGAGCGCGAGAAGTTCACCGGTGACGAGGTTGCCGAAGAGGAGAAAGAAAACACTCTCAACCGCGTGCGTGCGAACGCTGATGGTTTCATGACCGTCACCTACCGTTACGACAACGGCCTGTTTGACTACGTGCACTTCCTGAACGCCGGCGCGAAGACCATCGTGAACGAAGAGATTGTCTCCTTCGAATCTGAAGACTCCGACCGTAACATGAGCCTGGAAGTGGCCATGCAGTGGACCGGTGCGTACAAGGAATCCGTCTACTCCTACGCAAACACGATCAACACCCACGAGGGCGGCACCCATGAAGAGGGTTTCCGTGCCGCGCTGACTTCCCTGGTGAACCGTTACGCTCGCGACAACAAGCTGTTGCGCGATAAGGACGATAACCTCACTGGTGAAGACGTGCGTGAGGGCCTGACCGCGGTCATCTCGATTAAGATTTCCGAGCCGCAGTTCGAGGGTCAGACGAAGACCAAGCTGGGTAACTCGGAGGCGAAGTCCTTCACCCAGCGCGAGGTGAACGATCACCTGAGCGACTGGTTCGACCGTAACCCCGCCGTGGCCAAGGACATCGTGCGTCGCGCGATTACCGCCGCCCAGGCGCGTATCGCCGCCCGCAAGGCCCGTGAGACGACCCGCCGCAAGGGCCTGCTGGAGACCAGCTCCATGCCCGGTAAGCTCAAGGACTGTTCCTCGAAGGATCCGTCGATCTCTGAGATTTACCTGGTGGAGGGTGACTCCGCGGGTGGTTCGGCGGTTCAGGGTCGTAACCCGAACACTCAGGCTATTCTGCCGCTGCGCGGTAAGATCCTGAACGTTGAGCGCGCTCGCCTGGACCGCGCCCTGTCGAACGCCGAAATTCAGGCGATGATTACCGCCTTCGGTACCGGTATTGGCGACGACTTCAACATCGAAAAGGCCCGTTACCACAAGATTGTGCTCATGGCCGATGCGGACGTGGACGGCCAGCACATCACGACCCTGTTGCTGACCCTGCTCTTCCGCTTCATGCGCCCGCTGATTGAGGCCGGTTACGTGTACCTGGCTCAGCCGCCGCTGTACCGCATCAAGTGGTCTAACGCTCCGCACGATTACGTCTACTCCGACGCAGAGCGCGACGAGGCTCTGGCACGTGGTTTGGCGAATAACCAGCGTCTGCCCAAGGACAACGGTATTCAGCGTTACAAGGGTCTGGGTGAGATGGACTACACCGAGCTGTGGGACACCACCATGGATCCGGCGCGCCGTACCCTGCTGCAGGTGAAGATGGAGGACGCGGCTGCCGCGGACCAGATCTTCTCGGTGCTTATGGGTGAGGACGTTGAGGCCCGCCGCGAGTTTATCCAGCAGAACGCAAAGGACATCCGATTCCTCGATATCTAACCCGCACGACATATTTCTTTTGGGGAATATGTGGAATGGGTTATGTAACCGAGTGATTTATTGAGGGAAATAATGAGCGAAGAACAGCAGAACGAAGTGACCGGAGCTGACGTCGTCAGCACCGGTGACACCGAGATCGTGGACCACCACGGCCACATTGAACAGGTGGACCTGCAAACCGAAATGCAGCGCTCCTACCTGGACTACGCGATGGCCGTCATCATCGGTCGTGCCCTGCCGGATGTCCGTGACGGCCTCAAGCCCGTGCACCGTCGCGTCATCTACGCAATGTACGACGGCGGCTACCGCCCGGACCGCGCCTTCAACAAGTGCGCCCGCGTGGTCGGCGACGTCATGGGTCAGTTCCACCCCCACGGCGATCGCGCCATCTACGACACCCTCGTGCGTCTGATTCAGAGCTGGATCATGCGCTACCCGCTGGCATTGGGACAGGGCAACTTCGGCTCCCCCGGTAACGATGGCGCAGCGGCTCCCCGATACACCGAGACGAAGATGGCCCCCATTGCCCTGGAGATGGTGCGCGACATCAACGAGGACACCGTTGATTTCCAGCCGAACTACGACGGCAAGTCCCTAGAGCCGACCGTTCTGCCCGCGCGCATCCCGAACCTGCTGATTAACGGCTCCTCGGGTATCGCCGTGGGTATGGCGACCAACATTCCCCCGCACAACCTACGCGAGGTGGCCGAGGGCGTGGAGTGGTTCCTGAAGAACCCGCACGCCACCAACGAAGAGCTGCTGAACGCTCTGATGGCTCGCATCAAGGGCCCGGATTTCCCGACCGGTGCGCAGATTCTGGGCACCAAGGGTATTGAGGATGCGTACCGCACCGGCCGTGGTTCGATTACCATGCGTGCCGTGGTCAACGTCGAGGAAATCCACGGACGCACCTGCCTGGTCGTCACCGAGCTGCCCTACCAGGCAAACCCGGATAACCTGGCCATCAAGATTGCCGAGCTCATCAAGGACGGCAAGGTCACCGGTATCGCCGATCTGCGCGACGAGACTTCGGGTCGTACCGGTCAGCGCCTGGTGATTGTGCTCAAGCGTGATGCTTCCCCGAAGGTTGTGCTGAACAACCTGTACAAGCACACCCAGCTGCAGGAGAACTTCTCCGCGAACATGCTGGCCATCGTGGACGGCGTGCCCCGCACCCTGTCTCTGGACGCTTTCGTGCGCCACTGGGTCAACCACCAGCTGGATGTTATCGTCCGCCGTACCCGCTACCGTCTGCGCCAGGCGGAGGAAGAGGCGCACATCCTGCGCGGCCTGCTCAAGGCCCTGGATGCTCTGGACGAGGTTATCGCCCTGATTCGCCGCTCCCCCACCGCGGACGAGGCGCGCACCGCTCTGATGGAGTTCCTGCAGATTGACGAGGCTCAGGCTCAGGCCATCCTGAACATGCAGCTGCGTCGCCTGGCCGCTCTGGAGCGCCAGAAGATTCAGGACCGCCACGACGAGCTGATGCGCATGATCGCCGAGTACAACGCGATTATTGCTTCCGAGACTCGCCAGCGCGAGATTATCTCTGAGGAGCTGGGCGAGATTGTGAACCGCTACGGCGATGAGCGTCGCACCCAGATTATGTACGGCTACAACGGCGACATGTCGATGGAAGACCTCATCCCCGAGGAGGAGGTCGTGGTGACGATTACTCGCGGCGGCTACATCAAGCGCACCCGCAGTGATCAGTACCGTAGCCAGCACCGCGGCGGTAAGGGCATTAAGGGCGCCTCCCTGCGCGGCGATGACGTGGTGGAGCACTTCTTCGTGACTACCACGCACAGCTGGATTCTGTTCTTCACGAACCTGGGCCGCGTGTACCGCGCGAAGGGCTACGAGTTGCAGGAAGCCGGCCGCGACGCGAAGGGTCAGCACATTGCGAACCTGCTGGAGTTCCAGGGTGGCGAGCATATCGCCCAGGTGATGGAGCTCAAGAGCTACGAGGACGCTGAGTACCTGGTGCTGGCAACCCGTGGCGGCATGGTGAAGAAGAGCCGCCTGAGCGATTACGACACGAACCGTACCGCGGGCCTGATCGCCATCAATCTGCGCGAGGGTGACGAGGTTGTTTCGGCCTTCACCGTTTCGGCTGCCGATGACATCCTGCTGGTTTCTCGTAACGGTATGTCCCTGCGCTTCCACGCGGATGACGCTTCGTTGCGCCCCATGGGTCGCTCGACTTCCGGTGTGACCGGTATGAAGTTCCGCGATGGTGACGAGCTGATTTCTGCCAACGTGGTCACCGAGGGTTCCTACGTCTTCGTGGTGACCGAGGGTGGCTACGCGAAGCGCACGAGCGTGGATGAATATCGCGTTCAGGGTCGTAACGGTTTTGGCATTAAGGTTGCTAAGCTTGTGGAGGATCGTGGCGCCCTGGTGGGTGGCCTCATCGTGGACGAAGAGGACGAGGTCCTGGTCGTGATGTCCAGCGGCAAGGTTGTTCGTTCGAATGTGAATGAGGTTCCCGCGAAGGGACGCGATACCATGGGTGTTATCTTCGCAAAGCCCGGTGAGGGCGATTCGATTATCGGTGTAGCCCGTAACCAGGATCGTCAGCTGGACGACAGCGATGATGAAAACACTGAGAATGCCGAGGCGGCAGACGATACTTCTGCGGCTCCCGGCACGGATAACGAGGGTGAAGCGGCGGCTGCCGACCTCACCGCTACTGGAGGTAACTAATGAGCAGCACTCCCGCGAGCTCCTCTTCCGCGTCAGCGCAGCGTTCGGCAGCAGCTGGTGCGTCTAAGAAGGGGGCCCCTAAGTCCGGTGCCCGCCGCCCGGCTCAGGCACGTTCAGGTCAGGCCCGTCCCGGAGCCGCTAAGCGTCCTGCCGGCAAGCGTCCGGTGAATGCTAAGCGTCCGACGGGTTCGCGTCGCCAGCTGGTGCGCCCCGCGCCTCGTTCGAAGATTCGTCGCGCGCGCCTGGTGGTGCAGAAGGTCGATACCTGGTCGGTAGCAAAGCTGATCTTCCTGCTGTCGATTGCTCTGGGTATCGTGACCGTCGTGGCCTCGGTGATTCTGTGGCTGTTCCTGCAGGCTTCGGGTGCCTTTACCGGTGTAAACCAGCTGATTAGCTCGCTGGGTACCGGTTCGACCACCGTGGATATCTCGCAGATGATTTCGCTGGGGCAGGTGGCTCTGGTAACCACGATTTTTGCCGTGGTGAACACCGTGGTCTTCACCCTGCTGGGTATGATTGCTGCTATCCTGTACAACCTGGCTGCAAAGCTGGTGGGTGGCGTGACCCTGACTCTGAGCGACGAGTCTTAAGAGCGCTCGACTATGAGTTTGAATTGGGCGGTATCGTCTCCGTGCGGAGGCGGTGCCGCCCTTTTTCGCGCTATCTTTTCTGGGTTCTGCGGGGGCTTTGGTGGTGTGTCCTATCTTGATGCTGAACCCCTTCACGCATATGTGATGCATAACATATCATTTTGATTTGGCGTTCCCTCTAAACGCCTGTATAGTTATATCTCGTTCTACGGAAGAAATTCCGCAGAGGGAGGGCGTATAGCTCAGACGGTTAGAGCGCTTCGCTGATAACGAAGAGGTCCCAAGTTCGATTCTTGGTACGCCCACTCCGCACTGTGAAAGGCAGAGATGAAGAAAGTTTTTCTGATTATCGCTCTTTCGAGTGTTGTTGTGATGACACTAATAAAGCGTCAGAACAACGAGGTTATCAAGGCCTGGAAATAACTAAACAGTAACAGTGGTTTCCGCTGAAGCGGGGGCGTGGCGCAATTGGTAGCGCATCT